>JAYNIL010000010.1:4530-52287 GCA_038109085.1 Chloroflexota bacterium | reverse complement strand
CCACGTTGGCCAGGATGTCGATGCGCCCGAAGTGCTTGGCCGTCTGGGCCACCATGTCCGCCACCTCGGCCTTGTTGGAAACGTCGCACTTGATGCCGATGGCGTCCACGCCCAGCGCCTTCACCTCGGCGACGGCGCCGGGCAGCTGCTCCGGCGGCACACCAGCGATGGCGATGTTGGCACCCGCCAGGGCCATCGCCTTGGCCGTGCCCAGTCCGATGCCGCCGGTGCCACCGGTGACGATGGCCGTGCGGCCCTCCAGCGAGAAACGAGACAGGTCCATCCTCGGCTCCTTCCGGCGGGCGCGCCGCCTGCTTGCTCGCGTGCGGGGCTACTCGCCCCCGTTTATGTCGATGGTGGCGGCGGTCACGCTCCCCGCTGCGTCGGACGCAAGATACACCGCCGCGGCGCCGATATCCTCCGGCGTGGCGAAGCGTTCGAGCACCAGCGTCTTCGCGTAGGCTTCCAGCGCCTCCGGGCCACGGGCGCGCAGCCGGTCGGTGAGGGTGGCGCCCGGCACCAGGGTGTTCACCCGGATCTGCGGGCCCCACTCGAAGGCCATGGAGCGCGAGAGGGAGATGACCGCGGCCTTGGCCGCATCATATATGGCGTAGGGAGCGACGGGCTTGCGCACATCGCGCGCGCCCGTAGAGCCGATGTTCAGGATGACACCGCGCCCGCCCGCGCGCATGTGCGGGGCCACGGCGCGCGAGACCTCGAACACCGAACGCACGTTGTGGTCGAACGCCCCGGTCACGTCTGCGCCACTCAGTTCCAGCAACGCGCCGCGCTGGAACGTCGGGCCCTGGGAGCCGCCCACGTTGTTCACCAGGATGTCCACCCTGCCGAAGTGAGCTAGCACCTGGGCCACCATCCGCTCAACGCTGGCGGGGTCCAGCACGTCGGCCTCCACCGCCAGCGCCCGCACCCCCAGCGCCTCCACCTGCGTTGCGGCTGCGGCCAGGGGCTCCGGGCGACGGGCCGTCAGGACGACGTCTGCCCCCGCGCGGGCCAGGGCCAGGGCGATGCCCAAACCGATGCCCTGGCTGGCCCCGGTCACCAGCGCCACGCGCCCGGACAGGTCGAAGGGCCCCTGCGCCACAGGCTAGTTGCCCCCGTGCACGTCGAGGAACGCGCCGTTCATGAAGGAGCCGGCGTCCGAGGCGAGGTACACGGCGGCGGCGCCGATGTCCTCCGGCTCACCGAACCGGCCCACCAATATCTCGCCCAGGCTCTTGGCACGCCGCTCCGGCTTCTCCGTCGCGGCCCGGCGAGGGGTGATGACATGGCCCGCGTTGATGGCGTTCACCCGCACCGTGGGCGCCCACTCCTTCGCCATGGAGCGCGTCAGGTGCATGATGGAGGCCTTGGTCATGTTGTACACGCTCATGCCCGTCTCCGGCGGGCGGTACTCGCGCGCACCGATGGACGCCATGTTCAGCACCACTCCGCCGCCGCGCTCCAACATCTTCGGCACCACAGCCTGACAGCACACGAAGGCGGAGGCGACGTTGATGTTGAACGCCTCCATGAAGTCGTGCTTGGTGATCTCCAGCAGCGGCCCGCGCTTGAAGGTGGGGCCCTGGGAGCCGCCCACCACGTTGACCAGGATGTCCACCTTGCCGAAGCGGGCCAGCGCCGCTTGCACCATGGCCCCGACGGATGCCTCGTCGGTCACGTCGGTGGAGACGCCCAGGGCCTCGTGACCCTTGGCGGCCAACTCCGCCAGCACGTTGTCTATCTTCTCCTGCCGGCGGGCGGCGATCACCACCTTGGCGCCGACGTCGGCGTAGGTGTGGGCGATGCCACGACCGATGCCGTCGGAGCCGCCGGTGACGATGGCGACCTTCCCCTCCAAGGAGAAGCGGGAGATGTCGAACTGAGGGACACGGTTCGGGTCGGGGGTGGTCATGTCTACTCCTGGAACGGGTCTAGAACCAGCCGTGCCCGCGCAGCAGCCCGCGCAGGTAGGCCACCTGGCCGATGTGCTGGATGTTGTCGTTGAGGATGACGCCCAAGCGCGAGCCGAGCTTCATGGCCGGGCGCCCGGCGATCTGGGGCGGGATCATCCGGTCCAGGTCGCCCTCGGACAGCGCGCTAACCACCGCCTCGGTTCGCTCGGCCACCGCACGGTAGTAGCCCATGAGCGTCTCGTAGGAGACCGGGTCGAAGGTGTGCACGTCCTCAGGGGTGAACCGGGGCGGCTCGCCCGCGAAGCCGAACTTGGGCGCCCAACCGCCCTGCTCCCACACCGAGGGCTGCTCGGCGAAGTGGGCTGTGATGTTATCGCGCGAGCGGGTGAGGTGCCAGATGAGCCAGCCGATGGGGTTGGAGCCGGGCCCGGCGGGCTGCGCGCGCAGCTCCTCCACCGTCAGCCCCTCCAGTGCCTTGAGCAGCGTCTCGTCCGCCCGCTTGATGGTCTCCACGTACAGCTGCGCTGCGTTCATGTGCGCATCCCCTCATCGCAGCAGGGCGCTCAGGCGCCCCGGCGTCGTTGGTGTGTTAGGCCCCGAACCCACCGAGGCCTTGGAAGTACCCGCGAAGGTAGGCCACCTGGCCCGCGTGCTGGGTGTTGTCGGACACCACGCTCACCAGCCGCACCCCCACCGTGGGCAGGGGCGTGTACTGGGGCTCGTTGAGCTCAAGCTCCAGGTCCTGAGGCGAGAGCTTGGCGAGCACCGCCTTGGACTGGGCGTACACCGCATCGTGGTAGGCCAGCAGCAGCGCCGGGCTGTCCACCTGCAGCGCCGCCACCTGCTCCAGCGTGTCGGCGTGCCCCGTCTCCTTGGGCTCGGCCTTGCGGTTGAAGCGGGCGGGCCAATCGCCGCTGAGCCACACCTGCGGCACCCCACCGATGTCGGCGACGTGGTCGTCCTGGATGCGCGTGAGGTGCCAGGCGAGCCAGGCCATGGAGTTGGCGTGCGGGACGGGCTGGCGGTTCACGTCAGTCGCGCTCAGCCCCTCCAGCGAGCGGTGCAGGATGCGCTGCACCCGCCCCAGTGCGTCGATGATGAGCTCATTGCCGTCCATGTCCCCTCCTAGGCCGCCAGCCAGCCACGGCCCTTGAGCAGACCGCGCAGGTAGGCCACCTGGCCGCTGTGTTGGATGTTATCCACCAGCATCATCTGGAGCCGGTGGTGCGCTGGTACCATGGCGGAGCCCACCACGTCAGGCGCGGGTCGCTCCAAGTCCTCCTCGGTGGCACGAGCGAGGAACGCGTCGGTCTTGGCTCGCACCGCCGCGTGGTAGCCCAAGAGCGTGTCCAGGTGCGGAACCCGGAAGGCGGAGACCTGCTCGGCGGTGTGCCCGCGCCCCCGGTCGGCGGGGTCGGCGGAACGCCCGAACTTGGTGTGCCAACCCTCGGACACCCACACGTGGGGGGTGAGGTCCATGGCCGAACGATGGTTGTCCTGGGTGCGCGAGAGGTGCCAGACCAACCAAGCGATGGAGTTGGACTCCGGGCCCGGCTGCCAGTGCAACTCATCCAGGCTGAGCCCCTCAACGGCGCCCAACAGGATGACCCCGTTGCGTTCCAGTATCTCCTTGGCGAAAGCGGCGGTCAGCATCATCACCCCTCAGACGGAGTCTCTCGCGCCCGGATGATAGCGTACCCCGCTCCCTTCGGTCGCTCGATGGAAGGGGGGCTCCCCCTTCGTCGCTGAAGCGCCTAGCCCTATCTCTGCCTGCTCCGCAGGCTCGATGGTCATGGGCCGCTCAGAGCGCGGCCCAACGAGGGCTTTGCCCCTGCGCGCACCACAGGAGTGCCGATGGGCACGGGGGCCGCAGGCCCCACATCGAGCGAGCGCCGAGCGAGCGGAGACGGGGATTCGGCGCACGAAGTGCGACCAGGGGGTGTCCCCCTTGAACAAGCACGCGGAGAGTGCGGAGGAAAACGCGTGCTCGCAGGCCACGGGCCGGGCCCGGCGTCAGCCGGGCGGTACAAGCACCCGTAGGGTGTGGGGCACTCCGGTGCTAAGATGCCCGTGAGGTTCGCCATGCCCGTACGCCCCATCCAGGTCCAGCTGTTCCCCGCCCTGCGCGAGAGCGCCTCGCGCGGGTGGCTCACGCCCGCCTGGGTAAGGAAGGTAGCCCGCGCCGCTCTGGCGGCGGGCGACCCGTCCGGGTCCGCCGGGGCGAGCGTTGTGGTGGCCGACGATGCCACCGTTCAGGGGCTCAACGCGCGCTTCCGGGGATACGACGAGGTGACGGACGTGCTCTCCTTCGGTGCCGAGGGCGCCTTTGGCGAGTCTATGTCTGACGGAGAAGGCGCGCCGGACGCGGACGGGTTCCCAGTCATCGAGGAGGAGCCCGACTCGCTGGGCGAGGTGGTGCTCTCCCTCCCCCAGGCGGAGCGGCAGGCACCGGAGAACGGGCAGAGCCCCGAGCGCGAGACCGCCCTGCTCATCGTCCACGGCATCCTGCACCTGCTGGGCCACGACCACGCCGAGCCCGCCGAGACGGCGGCGATGCGCGCGCTGGAGCAGGCGGCGTTGACGCGGGTGTACCTGCCGGTGGGAGCGCGGGCATGAGCGAGCAGGTGCTTTACCGCAAGTGGCGTCCGCCCCGCTTCTCCGAGGTGGTGGGCCAGCACGCCGTCACCCAGACGCTCTCCCAAGCGGTGGCCACGGGGCGCATCGCCCACGCCTACCTGTTCACCGGCCCGCGCGGCACGGGCAAGACTTCCACGGCCCGCGTGCTGGCCAAGGCGCTTAACTGCACCATGCGCCCGCCCGGCGTGGGCGACCCGTGCGGGGCGTGCCCGGCGTGCAAGGCCATCGAGACCGGGGCCTTCGTTGACCTGATCGAAATAGACGCCGCCTCCAACCGCGGCATCGACGAGATGCGCGACCTGCGCGAGAAGGTGCGCTACGCACCCACCCAGGGGCGCTACAAGGTCTACATCATCGACGAGGCGCACCAGCTCACCAACGAGGCGTTCAACGCCTTCCTCAAGACGCTTGAGGAGCCGCCCCCGCAGACGGTGTTCATCCTGGCCACCACCGAGGCCCACCGCCTCCCGGCCACCATCGTCTCGCGCTGCCAGCGCTACGACTTCCACCGCATCGCACCGAACGAGGTGGTGGAGCGGCTGGAGGAGATCGCCAAGGCCGAGGGGGTGGACGTAGCGCCGGAGGTGCTGCGCACCGTGGCGCGCGGTGGGGGCGGCTCGCTGCGCGATGCCACCAACATGCTGGATCAGCTCATCACCTCCTTCGGCGCCCAGGTGTCCATGGAGCAGGTGCGCGAGCTGCTGGGCATCAGCGGCGAGGAGCGCGCCCTCGCGCTGGTGAAACACCTGCTGGGCGGCAACACCGCAGCGGCGCTGGAGCTCATCAACCAGACCGCCGCCGAGGGGCTGGACCTTCGCCCCTTGCACCGGATGACGGTGGACTTCCTGCGCGCCTGCCTGCTGCTCAAGTCCGGCGTGAAGGACGCGCTCGATCTGTCCAAGGAGGCCGCGGGTCAGCTCTCCTTCGCCACGGCGGGGGCCTCGCTGGAACACATCCTGCGGGCGCTGCGCCTGTTCGGGGCGGTGAGCCTGCGGTTCGACCAGCCCTCGCCCCTGCCCCTGGAGCTGGCCACGGTGGAGTTGGGTCTGGCGCCCGCGCCCGTCGCGGCGCCTGCCCCTGCGAATCCCGCTCCGTCCCCGGTTGGCGCGCAGCAAGCTCCGCCACCCCCCACGGGGCCGACGCAACCTGCCGGACGCCCCGGCGCACCGCAGGGGGCGGGCAACCCCGCGGCCCTGCGGCCCGCGCCTGCGGCGCAGGGTTCGGCAACCCCCCGCCCTCCCGCGGGGGCTCCTGTTGAGCCCCGCCAGGCACCCGCCCCACCCGCGCAACTCTCCACTCCAGGGCGGCCCCCCGCTGCGCCAGTGGCGCAGGGACTGACTCCCCACCGCCCGTCAACGGAGGCTCCTTTGGAGCCCGACCGGCCCGCCGCAGTGCCGGCGCCGGAGCCCGACCTATCCAGTCCCTTGGCCCAGCGCCTCTCCGACCAGTGGCCGGCCATCCTGCGTGCCCTCTCGCGGGTGCAGCGCCGTCGCTTCGCCCTGGACGCACTACTGCGCTCCTCCAACCACCACGTCATCGAGGACGGGAAGTTGGTGCTGCGCTTCTCTCACCAGTCCAACGCCCAGCGCCTCACCGAGGAGCTGGAGGACCCGCGCGTGCGCGTCGGTGTGGCCGAGGTGCTCACCCAGGCGTTGGGAGAGCCCGTGGAGATCCATGTGGACACCGGAGCGTCGGCCCGACCCGCCGCCAAAGCCAGCGCAGAGCAGGCAGGGGGGCACCTGGTGCGCGCCGCCATGAACCTGGGCGCCCAACTGGTGGGCGAGGCTGCGGCCGAGCCCCCGGCGCCCTCCGCTCCGGCTCCCGCGCAGGCCAGCGATGAAGCGCCAGCCCCCGAGCGCGCGAGCGCGCCAACGCCCAGCGCACTCTCGGCCGCCGACGTGCCACCGCCGCCGGATGACGACGACGTCCCCTTCTAGCCCCACTCCCGCCCGGAGGTGAGTCCCGTGAATCGCAACTTCCTCAAGCAGGCCCAGCAGATGCAGGCCAAGCTAATGGCTGCCCAGGAGGAGCTCGCCGCAGCCACCGTGGAGGCGAGCGCCGGGGGTGGCGCCGTAAAGGTGACCGCCACGGGCGCCCAGGTGCTCACCGCCATCACCATCGACCCCGCAGCCGTGGACCCCGCGGACGTGGATCTGCTCCAGGACATGGTGCTGGCGGCGGTGAATGAGGCGCTGGCGAAATCGCAGCAAATGGCCTCGGAGCGCATGTCCGCCATCACCGGTGGCATGAAGCTCCCCGGCATGTAGGCGTATGCCCTCTTACGAACCATCAGACCCTGAAGCGCACCCGTCCCTCGCGCGGCCGGTGGCACGGCTCATCGAGCAATTGCACCGGCTGCCGGGCATCGGCCCCAAGAGCGCCCAGCGCCTCGCCTACCACCTGATCCGCGTCCCGGAGGAGCAGGCGGCGGCCCTGGCTGATGCCATCACCGCAGTGAAGGAGCAGACCACCTTCTGCTCACGCTGCCAGAACATCACCGAGGCCGACCCGTGCTCCATCTGCGCCAACCCGGCACGCGAGAGCGCCCGCATCTGCGTGGTGCAGGAGCCGCTGGACGTGCTCGCCATAGAGCGCACCGGTGCGTTCAAGGGGCTCTACCACGTGCTGCACGGCATCATCGATCCCATGAACGGGGTGGGACCGGAGGACCTGCGCATCCGTGAGCTGCTCCGGCGCATCGATGAGGGCCCGGTGGCCGAGGTGGTCATCGCCACCAACCCCACGGTGGAGGGGGAGGCAACGGCCATGTACCTACGTCAGCTCATCGCTCCCCTGGGCCCGCGCGTCACGCGCCTGGCTCGCGGGCTACCCGTGGGTGGTGACCTGGAGTACGCCGATGACCTCACCCTCTCGCGCGCGCTGGAAGGGCGCCAGGAGTTCTAGTGGGGGCCAGCACTCTTCTCGCGCGCACGCTAACACGGTAGGCTCAAGGGGCGATGTTCGACACGCTCACCGAGAAGCTGACGGGCGTCTTCTCCCGCCTGGGCAGCAAGGGACGTCTCACCGAGGAGGACGTGGACGCCGCGCTCCGCGAGGTGCGCCTGGCGCTGCTCGAGGCCGACGTCAACTTCAAAGTGGCCCGCGAATTCGTGGCCGCCGTCCGCGAGCGGGCCATCGGCGAGGGCGTGCTGCGGGGCATCTCCCCCGGCCAGCAGGTGGTGAAGATCGTCCACGACCAGCTGGTCGCGCTGCTGGGCGAGGGCGACAACTCCCTCAAGCGCGGTGCGCTCCCCCCCTCGGTGCTGCTCCTAGTGGGCCTGCAGGGATCCGGTAAGACCACCACCGCCGCCAAGTTGGCGCTGCACCTGCGCCGTCAGCAGCAGCGCGCGCTGCTCATCGCCGCGGACCTGCGCCGTCCCGCCGCCATGGACCAGCTGGAGGCGCTGGGCCGCCAGTTGGACATTCCCGTCTACCGCGAGAAGGCCGGGCCCAACGATGCCCCCAAGGTGGCGGCCAACGGCCTGCGCAAGGCGCGGGAGATGGGCGTGGGCTGGGCCATCGTAGACACAGGCGGACGCCTGCACGTGGACGAGGAGCTCATGGCGGAGCTGGCCGAGGTGCGCAAGAAGGTTGAGCCCGACGAGGTGCTCCTGGTGGTGGACGCCATGACCGGCCAGGACGCCGTCAACGCCGCCGCCGAGTTCAACGAGCGCGTGGGCCTCACTGGACTGGTGCTCACCAAGTTGGACGGCGACTCCCGGGGCGGCGCGGCCCTCTCGGCCCGGCACGTGAGCGGGGTGCCCATCAAGTTCGTGGGCACCGGCGAGAAGGCCGACGCACTGGAACCCTTTCATCCCGACCGCATGGCTTCCCGCATCCTGGGCATGGGCGATGTGGTCTCCCTGGTGGAGAAGGTGCAGGCGGAGGTCACCGAGGAAGAGGCGGCCGAGCTCGAGCGCAAGATGCGCCGCAACCAGTTCGATCTGGAGGACTTCCGCAAGCAGCTGCGCCAGCTCCAGCGCCTGGGCTCCCTCACCAGCGTTCTGGACATGCTGCCGGGAGGCGGGGCGCTAAAGAACAAGTTGCCCACCGGCGCGCTGGACGAGCGCAAGCTCAAGCGCACCGAGGCCGTCATCTCCTCCATGACCATGTGGGAGCGTCAGCACCCTGACCGCATCAACGGCTCCCGGCGCCACCGCATCGCGGCGGGCTCGGGCACTACTCCGGCAGATGTGAACGCGCTGCTGAACCAGTTCAAGCAGGCGCAAAAGATGATGAAGTCACTCGCTTCGGGCAAGGGGAGAGGGCTGGCAGGGCTCTCTCTGCCCCGCCGTTAACCGGCACGCACGCGGCACGCAAGGAGCATTCAGGACATGGGCAAGCGCATCGGCATCGTGGGGACCCGTTACGGGGAGTTCGAGGCCCCCCTGTGGGACGAGAAGCTCCGCGAGATCATCGAAGCTCTGCCCGATGACACCGAGGTCATCGTCAACGGGGCTCCCGGCACCGACCGGCGCGCCATGGAGATAGCCCGCGAGCGCGGCCTCAAGGTGACGGTGCTCTTTCCCGACGAGGCGTGGTCACAGTCGGCGCGCTACTTCATCCACCGCAACGCCGCGGTGGTGGAGCAGGCCGATGAGGTCTACGCGGTGTGGGACGGACGCTCCGCCGGGACGCTCCACGCCATCACGCTGGCCCGTCACCGCAAGGTGCCGATCCACATCGTGCGGGTGCGCACCGAGGTCTGGCAGCGCCAGGGCTAGGCGCTAGAGGCCGCCCAGCGACTGCTGGCCCGGCGGGGTGCCCTCGCTGGCGCGCCGGTAGTCCTCGAACAGCAGCACCTGGAAGGCGGACATGAAGCTGAGCGAGAGGGCCGAGCCCACGCTGTAGCAGGCGATGGTCAGTGCCGTCGTCGGCATCAGATCCCCCAGCCAGGAACCGGCCACCTCGGGGATGAACGCCCCGATGACCGCAACCAAACCCACCCCCGCCGTGCGCCACCAGCGCCCCTCCACCAGCGCCCACGATCGGCGCAGCGCCTCCGGGATGGAGCGGTTCTCCTCCACCAACGCAGGCCCGGCGATGAGCCAGCGCGCCAGCAGGTAGGCTGCCACCGGCAGCCCGAAGCCGGAGAAGGCTAGGATGAACACCGCCAGGCCCACCAGGAACGAGAGGCCCACGTAGCGCGGGCCGAAGGCGATGGCCGCGGCGATGGCCCGCGGGAGGCCCACGGCCCTGCCCTGGCGCGCCTGCTCCACGGCCCACAGCACGGCTGACTGGGTGGTCACGCTCACCACCAGCACCACCAGCGCCCAGGCGACGGCGGGGAGGACGCTCTGCGGTGTGAAGGCGAAGGCCAGCAGGTTGGCCGTCACCGTGGACGCCAGCGCCACCGGCATCACCACGCCGAAGGTGCGGCGCAGGTAGGTGAATACCCCGGTGAACAGCTCGGCTGCGGAGGTCAGTGTGCGGAGGGAGGGTTCCTGCATGGCGCGGGCATGGTAGGGGGCCACGGGCCCGGTGACAACGCCCTGCGGGTGGGCGTGCGCTCTACCAGGTGACACGCAGCGCCGCGCCCCAGGCGTGCTCACCCGTCCGCTGTGCGTAGAAGCGGATGAGGGCGGCAACGGCCAGGCGGCAGACGAAGGCGGACACCGTCGCACCTCCGGAGGCGATGGGGACAGTGAACCAACCCCTGTGGCATGGTGGAAGGGGTTCGAGACACACCGGGGCCAGGAAGTTAGGGGAACGCATGCGGGTGACGGTTGAGGGGCCCTTCGACTTCGCGCTCACGGCGGGACACCTGACCCGCTACCGGGGACGCGACGGGGCCGACATCTTGCACGAGGGCGCCTACTACCGGGCACTGGCGCATCCCGACGGGCGGCCCGTGCGCCGCGACGACGGGCGCGTGCTGGTGGGGGCCGCGCAGCCCGTGCCAGCCGGTGAGGCCACCAGGGCCTCCGAGGATGGACGGTGGGTAGACCTGGACATCTGGGTCCCCGGCGGGGGCACACCCCAGGAGGAGGCACTCGCCGCACAACGCATGGGCTGGCTGCTAGGGCTCGACGCCGATATGGCGGGCTTCCACGCCCTGCTGGACGCCGACCCCGTGCTGAGCGCGGGTGTGGGTTCCCAGCGCGGGCTGCGCCCCGGCCGGGCCGCCTCGGTGTTCGAAGCGCTGGTGCAGGCGGTGGTGGGCCAGCAGATATCCGCGGCGGTGGCACGGGCCATACGCGAGGCGCTGGTGGACACCCTGGGCTCCCCCGCCGAGGCGGACGGGCTGGTGATGCACGCCTTCCCGGAGCCCGCCGCCATCCTTGATGCAGGCATCGATGGGCTGCGCGCGCTCAAGCTCTCGGCCCGCAAGGCGGAGTACCTGCGGGAGGCGGCCCAGCGCACGCTAGACGGGGAGCTGGCGCCGGAGCGGTTCGCAGCCATGGACGATGAGGCCGCCGTGGCGGCGCTGACCGAGGTGCGCGGGGTGGGCCGCTGGACGGCGGCCTGGGTGCTGCTGGGTGCGTTGGGGCGGTCTGACCTGCTTCCTGCCGGGGACCTGGCGCTCCAGCGCACCGTGGGCTTGCTGTACGGTGACGGCGAGCGGCTGAGCGAAACGGCGCTGGAGCGCTTCGCAGAGCGTTGGCGCCCCTACCGGGGCTATGCCACCCTCTACCTGTTCGCCCACCTGCGCCAGCTGAGGGCCGCCCAAGCCGCCCAACAACCCGAAGGGCCCCGCTAGCGGGGCCCTTCGGCGTTCGTACTATTACCCACCGCCCACCCACGGAGGCCCTGCGGGCCTCACCGGTGAGCCCTATTCCAGGAAGTCGCGCAGCTTGCGGGAGCGCGAGGGGTGGCGCAGCTTGCGTAGCGCCTTCGCCTCGATCTGGCGGATGCGCTCGCGGGTGACCCCGAAGTCGCGCCCCACCTCCTCCAACGTGCGGGAGCGCCCGTCCTCCAGGCCGAAGCGCAGCTGGAGCACCCGGCGCTCGCGCTCAGAGAGGGTGCCCAGCACGTCCTCCACCTGCTCCCGCAGGAGCTGGAACGTCGCTGCGTCAGCGGGGGCGGGGGCGGTGCGGTCCTCGATGAAGTCCCCCAGATGGGAGTCCTCTTCCTCACCGATGGGCGTCTCCAAAGAGACGGGCTCCTGAGAGACCTTCAGGATCTCGCGCACCCGCTCCGGGGGCACCTCCATGCCCAGGGATATCTCCTGGGTGGTGGGCTCGCGCCCGTACTCCTGCACTAGGCGCCGGCTCACCCGCATAAGCTTGTTGATGGTCTCCACCATGTGAACGGGGATGCGGATCGTGCGGGCCTGGTCGGCGATGGCACGGGTGATGGCCTGGCGGATCCACCACGTCGCGTAGGTGGAGAACTTGTAGCCCTTGCGGTAGTCGAACTTCTCCACCGCGCGGATCAGGCCGATGTTGCCCTCCTGGATCAGGTCCAGTAGCGACATGCCCCTGCCGATGTACTTCTTGGCGACGCTGACCACCAGGCGAAGGTTGGCCTCGGCCAGGTGGCGCTGGGCGCGCTCGCCCTCCTTCTTCAGTTCGTTAAAGTGGCGGCGCAGCACGAACTCCTGGGAGTCCAGGCGCGCGCCCACGTCGGCGTCCTCCAGCAACTCGCCCAGCTCCGAGACGGGAACGTCGGAGCCCACAGCCTCCAGCAGGTCGGGCGGCAGGATGTGGGAGTCCAGGGAGAGGGCCACAATCTCCGGCGTCAACTCCTGAGGCTCCCTGCCCCAGCGCGCGCCGAGGCGCTCCAGCATCTCGGCGTTGAACTCGCCGTCCAGGCTGGCGCGTAGTTTCTCGTGGGTGAGGAGCGTGCCGATATTCATCGGCTCGTCCACGCCCAGAAACTCCATCACCGCCTCCAGGAGCACCGTCTCGTCATTGAGGCGCACCATCATGGTGCGGGCCACGTCGGAGGCGCGCACAGGACGGCCGTCTGCCCCCAACTCCTCCTCCGCCTTCTCGATGTGCTTGCCCGCCGAGAGCTGACGTGCCAGGCGGCGCTCGTCGGCGGCGGTGAGCAGCGTCACGCGGCCGATCTCGCGCAGGTACATTCGAACGGGGTCGTCGATCAGGTCGGACGATTCCAGGTCCTCAGCGCCCTCCTGGGCAGCCTCGGCCTCCTCGGCGGCGATGTCCTCCGGGCGCGGCTCTTCGCTGGCGGGCGCGGGCGCCACCGCCGCGGTGGCCTTCGCCTCAAGCACGGCGGTGGCCGCGTTGGCGGGAGCGGTAGACCCCTCCGCGTCCACGGCCACGCTCGACGCGGCTGCGGGCTCGGTCTGCGCGGTCTTGCTAGTGCCCTTGCGCTGCTTGCTCGGCATCGTCCCTCCCCAATCTCGGCCCGATCGCTACCCTCGCGTCTCTCGCACCAGGGGCCCGTTCGCTCCGGAGCCTTTCAGCCCCCACGCCCCCTGGCCCCGCACCCCCGGCCTCGCGTGCCGGGCCGCCTAACCGGCGAACAGGTCGCGCAGTCGCTGGTTCACTGTGAGGGCCGCGCGCTCCACCGTCTCGCGGTAGCCCTCATCCTCGCCGTCCTGGGAGTCATCCGGTGTGGGCACGGCGGCCAGTGCCGCCTCCTCCTGCACCTTCAGCTCCCGCAGGTGGCGTTCCTCCAGCCGCCTCAGGCACGCCGCCCAGTCAAGCTCGCGCTGGGTGCGGTCAGCGGGAGGCATGACCTTTGCCGCCAGGCGGTCCCATTCGGCCCCAGATGCCTCGTCCAGGAGCGCACGAGCACCCTCTATTGTACCAGCGCTGGAGAGGGCCCTCAACAACGCACGGGCATCGGCACGGCGCAGGTGCTCCTCGGGCAGTTCCACGGCGCGTCCGGCCAGCTCCGGAGATTGGATCAGCAGCGCCAGTGCGTACTCCTCCAGCACATCGCGCGCCGCAGAGCGCAGCACCGCACCCGCCTCCTCAGAAGCGGCAGCGGGTGCCTTACGCCGGGTGCGCCGGACCGGCGTGGACGGAGGTGCCATGCGGGCCAGTGCCGCCTCCAACGCGGGGCGCGTCACGCCCAGCGCGGCGGCGAGCCGGTCCAGGTAGCGATCCTGCGCTCCCCAGTCGGCCAGCCCCCGTATCAGCGTGCCGAAGCGCAGCACCGTGGGGGCGTTCTCCTGCGCGGTGGTGAGGGCTCCGCGTGCACGCTCGGCCTCCAGGAGGAAGTCCAGCACCGGGACAGCATCGCCCACCATGGCGCGCCAGCGCGCCGGGTCGGTGCGGATGATCTCGTCCGGGTCCTTGCCGTCCCGCAGCGCAGCCACCGCCCATGCGTCCAGCCCCTGGGCCTTGGTGCGACCGGTGCCCGTGCCCGCGGCGATGGCCTCCTCCGCCACCTGCCAGAGGGAGCGACGCATCGCCTCCTGGCCCGCAGCGTCCGTGTCCAGCGCCAGGACGATGCGCCCCGCGCGAGCGCGCAGCAGCGCCACCTGCTGTTCGGTGAGCGCCGTACCCATGGAGGCGACCACGTTGGCGTAGCCATGCTCGTGGGCGGCGATGGCGTCCATGTAGCCCTCCACCACCACCGCCACGCCCTCGCGGGCCATGGCCTCCTTGGCTCGTTCGAAGGCGTAGAGCATGCGGCCCTTGTCGAAGATGGGCGTCTGCGGGGTATTCAGGTACTTCGGGTTCGCCCCGTCCAGCGAGCGCCCAGCGAAGCCCGCGATGCGCCCGTCCCCGTCGCGCAGGGTGAAGGTGAGCCGTCCGCGCAGCAGGTCGCGCGCATCGCCAGAATCGAGCCGAGTGGCCAGGCCCGCCGCCACCACCTGCTCCTCCGCCACGCCCAACGGGCCCAGCTTGCGGAGCAGCGCATCGCCCGTGGCCGGGGCGTACCCCAGGCCAAAGCGCACGATGGCCTCGTCCGTGAGGCCGCGCTCGGCGGCGTAGGCACGGGCCAGGGAGCCCGCATCGGAGAGCAGCTGGTCGCGGAAGAAGCGCCCCGCCGCCTCGTTCACCCCGTAGAGGGGCGATTCCTCCTGCACCCGTGCGTGGTGCTCCGGCAGCTCCACACCGGCGCGCCGGGCCAACTCCTTGAGCGCGTCGGGGAACTCCAGGTTCTCGATACGCTGGAGGAAGGTGAAGGCATCACCCCCCGTGGCGCACGCGCCGAAGCAGCGCCACGTCTGCTTGTCGGGGAAGACGACGAACGATGGCGTTCGCTCTTGATGGAAGGGGCAGCGGGCGTGGTAGTTCTTCCCGGAGCGCTTCAGGTCCGGCACGTAGCCGGACACCAGCTCCACCAGGTCCACCCGCACCTTGATGTCGTCGGTGATGCTCATGCTCCCCCGCTCGCTGCGATCGCTCGTTCCGCCCGGCTGCCTGCGGCAGTCTCGTCCAAGGGGGACACCCCCTGGGCGTCCTCCGGACGCCGAACCCCCGTTTACGCGCCCTGCCAGGCGCTCAACATGGGGCTTGCGGCCCTGCCCGACAGGCAGCGGGCTCGTTCGCGAGGTTGACGCCTAGCCTCACTGTAGCGTGCCAGGACTTCGTGCATGAGGCACGGGGCCCCTGGCAACCCGGACATCCTACGCCCCCCGCATGCATGGAAACGCAAGAGGGGCACTCGTGTTTGGTTTGTAGTTCAGAGCTTGCGTTGCCCGTGGGATAGGGCTTGGACCGGGCGGGCATCGCGCCTGCTGCCATGAGCGCCCCCTGGAGCGGGAGCCAGAGGCTCCCGGAAAGGGGCGCGGGGGCCGAAGGGCCCCTGGAACGAATGCCGAAGGGGGCGTCCCCCTTCCATCGAGCGAGCCGCAGGCGAGCGGGGCAAGGCGTCACGCCAGCAAGCCGGGCTAGACCCGTCCGGCGAACACCTCACCGGCGATGCCGGGGCGCAGCCCCTCCGCCGTGTAGATGGCGAACTGGTCGCTCATGCCGGAGATGTAGTCGGCGGCAGCGCGCTCGGCGCCCTCGTTCTTGGCGAGGTAGCGCTCCGGCACCTCGTCGGGGTGGGCCAGGAAGTGCCCGTACAGGAACTCCACGATGACACGCGCACGCTCCCCCTCTGGCCCCGCGCCTGCGGGCAGGTAGACGCGTTCGAACATGAACTCGCGCAGCTCCTGCACCACGGCGGAGACCTGCGGGCTCATGGTCAGACGCGGGCGCGGGCCGCCGGTCGCCGGCTCATAGCCCGCGGCATCCCACGAGGCGCCGACCACATCGCGCACCATGGAGTCGATGCGCTGGGAGTGGCGGGTGCCCAGCACCTCGCGCGCGTCTACGGGCAGATCGGCCTCGCCCAGCACCCCGGCGCGTATGGCATCACCGATGTCGTGGGCCAGGTACGCGATGGCGTCGGACACGCGCACCACCTGCGCCTCCAGGGTAAGCCGGTCCAGCTCGGCGGCGTTGAGGAAATCGCCCCGGGGCTTGGAGTGGTGGAGGATGGCTTGGCGGGTCTCGTGGGTGAGGTTGAGGCCGGCCCCCTCCTTCACCAGTTGGTCCACGGTGCGCAGCGACTGCTCGTTGTGCCGGAACCCGCCCGGCATGAGCCGGTCTAGCACCTGCTCGCCGATGTGCCCGAAGGGGGTATGGCCCACGTCGTGCCCCAGAGCCGCCGCCTCGGCCAGGTCCTCGTTGAGTCGCAGGGAGCGGGCGATGGTGCGGGCTATCTGCGTCACTTCCAGCGTGTGGGTGAGGCGTGTGACGAAGTGGTCGCCAATGGGGGCGACGAACACCTGGGTCTTGTGCTTGAGGCGCCGGAAGGCGTTGGTGTGGATGATGCGGTCGCGGTCGCGCTGGAACTCGGTGCGCAGCGCGTCCAGCGGCTCCGGCGCCGGACGGCCCAGGCTACGCGCCGAGAGGGAGGCGTGCGGGGAGAGACGCTCGGCCTCCCAGGCCTCCAGCCGCGTGCGCACGGAGCCGTCATCGATAGGGGGAACGGGTGGTGGCATGGGGCAAGTCTACCAGCGGGGCCCGGCGCTTAGGAGCGTATCTCCTCGCGCATGAAGCGCACGTACGCACCGCCTACCAGTACCGAGGCGAGCGCCAGCAGCACCACGATGTGCGGCCAGACCAGCTGGAGTGATTGGCCGGCGGGCACCGGGGTGGCCAGCAGGTAGTCCAGGCGCTCTGGGGCCAGCTGGAGCGGGGTGACGGCTCGCCCGCCGATGGGGTCGAGCAGGATGCCCGTTGCCTCGGTATAGAGCTGGGAGGGCGAGAGGCGCCCTATCCAGGAGGAGACCTCGTAGTGGGCGAGGGCCTGCTCGCTCGTCTCCACCGTGGGCACTGCTATATCGGCGATGGCCGATGCCGTGACCGCGATGAGGAAACCGGCCACCAGCCAGGCGGCGATGGACACCAGGGCCGAGGCGACGGTATTGCGCAGCAGCACCGAGGCGGTCATGGCCAGCGCCAACCAGAATGCCAGGTACACCGTGGTGACCAGGGTGAAGCCCACCAGCCGCACTAGCTCATCGGTCCCCGGCGCCATGCCGAGACGGTACATGGCGATGCCCACCATGCAGACCATCAGGCTGGCCACCAGCACGAAGAGCGTGAGCATGCCCGCCAACAGCTTGCCGTTGAAGACGGCGTCGCGGAACACGGGCTGGGCCAGCACCCGCGAGAGGGTGCCGGAGGTGCGCTCCGAGTTGATGGCGTCGAACCCCAGGGTGATGCCGATGATGGGGCCGAAGAAGCTCAGGAAGAAGAGGAGCGAGGGCAGCACGCCAGAGTTTGCGGTGAACACCGCCAGGAACACGAAGTCGCTGATGGACAGCACGCTCGGCTCCACCTCACGCACCACCACGAAAGTCCCCCACACCAGTCCCAGTACCAGCAGGGAGAGGGTGAGCAGGAAGCGCCGGCGGCCGAAGTGGTCGGCCAGTTCTTTCCAGAAGACGGCGCTCATGCGGCGTTCCCCTCATGGAAGTAGCGCAGGTAGATCTCCTCCAGCGTGCGGTCCTGGGCGTGCAGGCCCACCAGGCGTGCCCCGACCGCAACGGCAGCGGCGGCGGCCTCGGCGCGCAGGTCTGCGACGGCGGTGAGCACGAACCGCTCACCCTCCTCCCGCACCGCGCTCACCCCCTCCAGGCTTTCCAGCGCCGCACGCAGGCCGGGGGTGGACTCCTCCACCTCCAGGCTCACCTGGAAGCCGCCGCTGCGGTCACGCAGCAACTCGGCCACCGTGCCCTGGAGCACCATCTTGCCGTGGGACATGATGCCCACGCGCGAGCAGATGCGCTGCACCTCCACCAGCGCGTGGGAGGAGAGGAACACGGTGATGCCCTGGCGGGTGGAGAGGTCGTGGATCATGGCCAGCAGCCACTGGATGCCCGCCGGGTCGAGGCCCAGGGTCGGGTCGTCCAGGATCACCAGCCGGGGCTGCTTGAGGAGCACATCGGCCAGCCCCAAGCGCTGGCGCATGCCGCGCGAGTAGTGGCCAGCGGGCACATCGGCCGCCGTGGTCAACTCCACCGTCTCTAGCAGCTGCTCGATGCGCGCATCGGCCTCGCGCCGGGGTATGGCGTTTAGCTCGGCGGTGTAGCGCAAGTTCTGACGGCCCGTCAGGTCACCGTAGAGCCCCACCGACTCCGGCAGATAGCCCACCTGACGCTTGACGGCCAGCGGCTCACGGGAGGGGTCGTGCCCGCACACGCGCACGCTCCCGCCCGAGGGCTCCGTGAGCCCCAGGAGCATTAGGATGGTGGTGGACTTGCCGGAGCCGTTGGGGCCCAGGAAGCCGTACACCTCCCCCTCCTGCACGGCCAGGTCGAGCCCTCCCACGGCGGCGAAGTCGCCGTAGCTCTTGGAGAGACTCCTGGCCAAAATGATGGGCTCGGTCATCGGCGACCCAGGCGGATGAACAGGCCCACCAGGCCGCCCACCACCGCCAGCACCAGCACGATGCCCAGCCAGCCCCACACCGTGGACTTGCTCACTGTCACGCGCAGGTCAATGGAGTCCGAGGTCGCATCGCCCGTGGCCCGCAGCGTGATCTGGTAGTCGCCGGGGATCGCATCTCCCGGCGGCTCGATGAGCACCCCGATGTCGGACTCGAAGCCCGAGGGGAGCGAGGGGATGGAGGTGATGGCCGTCGTCCCGTCCAGGAACGTCACGTTCCAGCCCGTGGGCCGGTCGGCCTGCAGTCGCACCGTAGTCAGATCGGCCGTACCGATGTTGGTGAGGCGCAGCACCGTGCGCCCTTCGCCCCCCGCCTTGGCCTCCAGGGAGAGTCGGCCCGTGTCCGTGGAGGCGAACAGGTCGGCCCGGCCAGTGAGGATGAGCCGCAGGGCCGTATCGTCAGAGACGCCAGCGCCCGCAGCGCTGACCACGATGGTGTAGTTGCCCGGAGGGGCGGAGGCCGACGGGCTCACCAGCACGTCCACCCGCTCCGCGAGGCCCTTGTCCACGCTCACCGCGCCGATGAGCTTCTGCTCGCCGAAGGTGGGCGAGAAGCCGATGTCCCAGCCGTTGAGCGGCGAGCCGTTCTCGTCGAAGACCTCACCGGACAGGTCGAAGGAGTTGGTGTCGCCCGTATCGTTGTTGACCAACACCTCGAAGGAGAACTGTGAGGTGCTTGGGCCATTGAGCTCGGGGAAGGTTGAGGAGAGGTTCACCGCCGCATCGCCCGTGGCCCGCGCGGGGGGCACAGTGATGACGAAGGTGGCCTGGTCGTACACCAAGGCCCCGTCCAGGGAGGTGACCTTGAGGGTGAAGGAGTAGTCGCCCGCCGCCGGTCGCACGTCCGGGATGTCAGCGCGGATCGTCGGGCGCTCCACGGGGTCCACGCCCTTGGCATCCACCACCAGCTGGGAGATCTTGAAGTCGAAGAACCGGCCCCACACGCCCACGTCCCACTCAGCGGGGGTGTCCTCCAGCACCAGCTTCACGACGATGCGCTCGTCGGTCTGGTTCTGCAGACGAATGTCCAGGCTAACGCGCTGTTCCAGCTGACCCATCTCCAGCGCCCGGACAGGGGCGTCCAGAAGCACGTCTCCCGGGCTCTGCGCGGAGGCGGCGGCCGAGGGAATCAGGAGCGATGCCAGGACGGTGAGCAGCAGCACGAATCTGCGCATGAACGGTTCTCCGGTGTCGTATTAACGAAGCGACAGGGTAGCAGCGAGGCGGTGACGCGGTCACCCCCTTCTGGTGCACATGATGACTACGCCCCACCCCCGGCGGCGGATTGGGGGCTAGCCCTCCGCCTTCGCCTGTTCCCAGCGAGCGTGGCGCTCGCTCACGGGCAGGCCAGCCAGCTCTTCCCCCCGCTCACGCAGCCCGCGTTCCATACGGGCGAAGCGCCAGGCGAAGCGCGCATTGGCCCCCCGCAGCGCCTGCTCGGCGTCCAGCCCCATGCGCAGTCCCGCCCCCACCAGCGCCAGCAGCAGGTCGCCGAACTCGCGCTCGCGCTCCGCAACGTCCGCCGCGTCGCGTAGCTCCCCCGCCTCCTCGGCAACCTTTTCGAAGGCGCCCGCGTCATCGTCCCAGTCGAAGCCCGCGCGGCGCGCGCGAGCCAGCACCGCACCCGCGTAGCCCAGGGCGGGCATGGCCCGGGGCACCCCATCCAGCATGGAGCGCTCCGCCTGCCCCTTACCCACGCGCTCGGCGGCCTTGATTCGCTCCCACTGGCCCGTCACCTCGGTGGCCGTGGCCGCAGCGCCCTCTCCGAACACGTGGGGGTGGCGCCGGATCAGCTTCTCGTTCAGGTGCCCCACCACGTCGGCGATGTCGAAGGTGCCCTCGTCCGCGCCGATCTGCGCGTGGAAGATGATCTGGAGCAACAGGTCGCCCAGCTCCTCCACCAGCGCGCCAGGCTCGCCGGCATCCAGCGCCTCCAGCGCCTCGTAGCTCTCCTCGATGAGCGTGTCGCGCAAAGACGCGTGGGTCTGCTCCAGGTCCCACGGGCACCCCCCCTGGGGGCTGCGCAGGCGGCGCATCGTCTCCACGAGCGGCTCGAATCCGGATGGGCGTGGCGGGTTGGGCATGGTGGTGGCCTCCTTCCCAGGCGCGGCCAGTATAGGCGCGCCTGGGCTATCATGACCCCAGGAGTGTGCCGTGAGCAGGACTTGGACCGTGCTGGGCTGGCTAGTGCCGGTGGCCCTGGGGCTGTTGCTGGTGACCACCAACGTGCGGGTGGCGACGGGGAACCTGGAGCTGTGGCAGAGCCTGTTCGAGCGCCACAAGGTGAGCCCGCGCACGGCCATCGCGCCCGATGACCTGCGCGACGTGGCCCGCCAGGTGCAAGACTACCTGTTCTCCGACACCGAGCCCCTGGCGGTGAGCGCACCGGTGGCGAGCGTCGAGACGGACCTGTTCGGCCCGGACGAGGCCTCCCACATGCACGATGTGAAGGTGGTGTTCGCCCGCACCTTCTGGCTCCAGGAGGCCATGGCCGTCTTGGTCGCGCTGGCCGTGGCGGCGGCCTGGTACTCGCGGCGCGAGGAGCTGTGGCTCACGCTGGCGCGCTGGCTGCGGCGGGCCGGGGTTCTGACGGTGGTGGTGATCGGGACATTGGGCGTGGTGAGCCTGGTCGCCTTCGACCCTCTCTTCACCCTCTTCCACCAGATCGGCTTCCCGCAGGGCAACTGGTCGTTCCCCAGCTCCGCCTACCTGGTGCGGGTGTTCCCCTTCGGCTTCTGGCGGGACATCACCCTGCTCATCGGCCTGGCGACGGTGGCCGAGGCCGTGGTGGCCTTCATCGCTGGCCGGGCCATCTTGGTGTTCGCCGAGCCCTCGTGAGGGCGCGCTAGCAGCAGGCGCAGCCGCCACCGCAGCAGGCGCCCCCGGCGGCCAGGGAATCCCCCGCGCCCACACCGGCGCCCACGCGGGATGCGGTAAGGGAGAGGACGCGCGGGGCGGGCGCGCCGCACGCGGGGCAGGGCGAGGACATGGCCGCGCTCATGGGCTGCAGGCGCTCAAAACGCTCGGTGCAGGACGGGCAGCGGTACTCGTACAGTGGCATCTCTTATCTCCTGTAAGAGGGCTATCCGCGGAAGCGATAGCCCACGTTCCAGACCGTTTCGATGAAGGTTCGTTGGGCATCTTCTATCTTGGCGCGCAGACGGCGCACGTGCACGTCCACCGTGCGGGTGCCGCCGAAGTACTGATAGCCCCACACCTGCTCCAGTAGCGCTTCCCGCGAGTAGACTCTCCCCGGGTTGGCGGCCAAGAGCTTGAGCAGCTCGTATTCCTTGAAGGTGAGCATCACCTGACGCCCATCCACGAACACATCGTACCGGTTAGTATCGATGACCAGGCCCTCGGTGCGGATTAACCACGGCTCATCGAGGGGCTTCGAATCATCCAGCGCGCGCTCCACGCGCAGGGCCAGCTCGCCGGGATGCCAGGGCGCGATGATGATGTCCGCCGCGGGCAGGCGCAGGCCCGAGGAACCCAGTTGCTCGGCGGAGAGGGCCACCAGTGCGGGCAGATCCATACCCGCCGCACGGCGGGCCAGCGCTTCGGCGCCGCGTCGGTCAGCAAGCGTGGCGTCCACCAGGAGCACATCCGGTGAGGGGGCAGACTCTGCGGGCTGCCCCTCCTCCTGAAGCACCTCGTAGGGGATCACCTCCTGCTCTAGCGCGCGTACCAGCGCGGGAGCGGGGCCACGGGGCGGACACAGGAGCCCCACCGTCCAGGCGGGCGCGGTGCGGGCCTGAGCACGGCGGCTGGACTCTGTGGGGTTCACCACCAGATCTTGCCCTCGATGGAGCCTTCCATCTCCTTGTATTCGCGGGTCCACAGACCGGTGCTCTGGTACTTCCAGCCCCCATCGGCGAACAGGCACACGATGTTGCCCTGCTCCAAACGGGAGGCCACTCGCACCGCGGCAGCGAGAACCGCTCCGGATGATACCCCTGCGAACACACCCTCCCGGCGCAGCATGGCCGCCGTCATCCGGAAGGACTCCTCACCCCCCACCATGAGGCGGGCGTCCAGCTTGTCAAGGTCGAGGATCGGCGGAACGAACCCCTCCTCCAGCGCACGCAGCCCCTGAATCTTATCGTCCGGGGCGGGAGCGGCAGCGATGATCTTCACCGCCGGGTTGTACTCTTTGAGCCTGCGCCCCGTACCCATGAGGGTGCCGCCGGTGCCCAAGCCCGCAACGAAGTGGGTGACCTCGGGCAGGTCGCGGATGATCTCCGGGCCAGTGGTCTCGTAGTGGGCGCCGGGGTTCCCGGCGTTCCCGTACTGGTAGAGCATGGTGTAGCGTCCAGGCTCTGCCTCCACCAGCCGCTTGGCCATTGCGATGGATCCATTGGAGCCCTCAGCTCCCGGCGAGTAGATGATCTCGGCGCCGTAGGCACGCAGTAGCTCGGTACGCTCCGGGCTCACGTTATCGGGCATGACGGCGGTGAACCGGTAACCCATGCACCCGGTCACCATAGCGAGGGAGATGCCGGTGTTGCCGGAGGTGGGCTCCAGAATGGCCCGGTCCTTAGTGAGGGCGCCCGCCTCCTGAGCGGCGCGCATCATCGCCCGGGCGATGCGGTCCTTGACCGAGCCGGTGGGGTTGGCCCCCTCCAGTTTGGCGAAGATCCGCACCCCGGGGCGCGGGCTGTAACTCGGCAGCTCCACCAGAGGCGTGTTGCCGATGGACTCGATGAGGTTCCCACTGCGCATGGCGGCGGCGGGGCCAGGGCGCTGCGCGCCTAGTGGCCCACGCCCACCCCCTCTGCGCCCGGCTCAGGGGCCAGGCCGCAGAAGACCTCGTAGTCGATGAGCTCGGTGACGGTGGGGTGGTCGCCGCACAGGGGGCAGTTGGGGTTGCGCCGGGTCTTGACCACGCGGAACTCCATGTCCAGCGCGTCAACCAGCAGCAGGCGGCCCACCAGGGTGTTGCCGATGCCCAGGATGTGCTTGACCACCTCGGTGGCCTGCACCGAGCCCACCAAGCCCGTGAGTGCGCCCAGCACCCCCGCCTCGGAGCAGTTGGGCACCAGGCCAGGGGGCGGGGGCTCCGGGAAGAGGCACCGATAGCAACCCTTACCCGGCTCGTAAAGGGTGACCTGGCCGTCGAAGATCAGAATCGACCCGTCCACCAACGGCTTGTTGTTGAGGTACGCGGCATCGTTCACCAGGTAACGGGTGGCGAAGTTGTCGGCGCCGTTGACGATGACGTCGTACTGCGCCACCAGCTCCATGGCGTTGTCGGAGTTGATGGGGAACTCGTGGGTGACGACGTTCACGTCAGGGTTGTAGCGGTTCAGCGTCTGCACCGCCGAGACCACCTTGGGCAGGCCCACCGTCTCGGTATTGTGCAGCACCTGGCGCTGCAGGTTGGACAGATCCACTGTATCGAAGTCCACCAGGCCGATAGTCCCCACCCCGGCCAGCGCTAGGTAGAGGGCCACCGGACCGCCCAGCCCGCCCGCACCCACCACCAGCACCTTGCTGTCGATGAGCTTGCGCTGCCCGCGGCTGCCGATCTGCGGCATGATGATGTGGCGGCTGTACCGCTTGACCTGATCGGGCGTGAGCCCCAGTGCGTTCGTCATCTGCCTCCTCCTCGTGTGCGTGCGCTTGTTGCCCCGCTCCTGGCCCACTCCCCCGCGCCGGGGCCGTTGGCCTGCTTGCTTACTCCCTACTGTTTCCTGATGCACGCCCCCGCCGGGAGCGATGCACGCGAACGGCACACTATGGTAGCGCGCGCAGGGCCCCAGGGGTAGCCGCCTAGCGGCCGATGCGGGCCAGGGGTTCCGGACGGACGTGCTGGCGAGAGGCCAATTGGCCCACGGTGGTGGTGGCCAGCACGTGGTGCACCGCGTCCTCCACGTCACGCCAGATATCCTGCTGAGCGCAGGAGCCCGCCATGGCGCAGCCGGTGGCGTCCTCGATGCATTCAAGGGGCGCGCTGCGCCCCTCCAGGGTGGCGACCACCTCGTCCAGGGTGATCTCCGCGGCGGGCCGGGCCAGCAGATGGCCGCCCTGGGGCCCACGGCGGGAGCGGATGAAGCCGAACTTATTCAGGGTTGTGAGCACCTGGTCCAGGTACGGCTCCGGTATCGATTGGCGGCCGGCGATGTCCGCCGTGCGCACCGGGCGCCCGTCCACGGCGTGTTGGGCCAGGTCCACCAGCGCGCGCACGCCGTAGTCCACCTTCATCGGTATCTTCATGTCTCAACCCCCTCCCCCCGTGCCCCTCGGGGCCATGATCATGATACGGCTCGCGCACGCGTAAAGACAACTAAGTCAATCTACAATAGGTTTATGCCCCCACCGGCCGCGCTCTTTCCGCGCGCGGAGCGTTCTGGTATCATGCCCGATGGTGCATCGTGCGCCCCGCGACTCTGGCGGGGCGTTGTTCGTGAATCAACGCACCTCCCCACGGGGAGGCAGGCAGCAGGGGAGCGTTATGGAGCAGTACACCGTCGAGGCCGCCGCACGGACGGCCCTGGGCAAGAAGAACAAGGCCCTGCGCCGCGCGGGCATCACGCCGATCCACGTCTACGGACACGGAACCGAGCCGTTGACCCTCCAGGCCGAGACGCTGCCCCTGATCCACACCCTGGAAGCCGTGGGGTACACCACCCCCCTCACCGTGAAGGTCGGTGCTGATGAGCACTTCGTCATGGTGGACTTAGTTCAGCGCCACCCGGTGACCGAGCGCTTGCTCCACGTGGACTTCCACCAGATCTCCCGCACCGAGAAGGTGCAGGCGGCTATCCCGCTGCACTTCGAGGGCGAGGCGCGCGGTGCCCGCATGGAGGGCGCCAGCGTCGCCGAGGACCTACATGAGATGGAAGTCGAGGCGTTGCCGATGGATCTGCCTCACGCCCTCATCGTGGACATCAGCGTCCTGGAGAACGAGGACTCCCAGATCCTAGCGGGGGAGATCGCGCTGCCCTCGGGCGTGACCCTCATCACAGACCCGGAGCACATCGTCGCCCGCATCGTGATGCACCAGGGGGGAGAGGAAGAGACCCCCACCGTTGCTGCAGGCGATGTGCCTACCGCCGGGGGCGAGAAGAGGGAGGAGTAGCCTCCTGGCCTCAGGAGGGGAGCCAGGCTCCCAAGAGCGAGCGCTGGCCGCGCAGGAACTCCTGCCCCGCTAGCGCTCGTTTGCCTTCCTGCCTCACCCGCAGGGGCACCAGCAGTCCCTCACCGGTGCCCACCGCGAACCCATCGCCGTGCGCGATGACCTCGCCCGGCTCGCCATGCCCCTCACCCACGCGCGCGTCCAGCACCTCCAGGCGCTGCCCGCGCCAGGTGGTGTAGGCACCGGGCCACGGGTCGAAGGCCCGCACCTGACGCTCCAGTCCCGCTGCGGTGCGCGTGAAGTCCAGCAGGCCGTCCTCCTTGCGCCAGCGCCCACACAGGGTGATGCCCTCCTGTGGCTGGGGCACCGGCACAAGCGCTCCGGCCAGGTAGGGGCCGATGCTTCGCGTCAGCAGGCGGGCCCCCAGGGAGAAGAGCCGGTCCGTGAGCTCAGGCGTGCGCTCGGTGCCATCTAGCCATACCCGCTCGCACGCGAGCACGGGGCCCGTGTCGAGGCCCTCGTCCATGCGCATCACGGACACCCCGCTCTCGGCATCGCCCGCCAGGATCGCTGAGGCAACGGGCGATGCCCCACGCCATCGCGGCAGCAGGGAGGGATGAACGTTGAGGGCGCCGTAGGACGGACCCCCAGGCTCATCCGGGCCCAGGAAGAGGGGCGGGAGCAACAGGCCATAGGCGGCGAGAACCACCAGGTCTGCTCTCAGCGCGCGGAAGCGCTCCTGCTCCTCCTCTGCGCGCAAGCGGGCGGGGGTGAACACCGGGACGCCTAGGTCGCGAGCGCGCTCGGCTACCGGCGCGGGCCTCATGCCCCGTCCCCGGCCCGCGGGCCGGGCGGGCGCGGCGTACACCCCAGCCAGCGTCCAGCCGTGGGCCCGAGCATAAACGTCCAGTGCCTCCAGCACCGGCACAACAGGGGCTGGTGAGCCCATGAACACCACCCGCAGCCCTTCCATGGCGTCATGCTAGCACGGGGCTGCGGAGGGGGCGGAAAACCTGTTTTATTGGCCATGGCCTGTCGCAGCACAAAGGCCTGAGAATGCAAGAGGGGCGGTGGGCCGTTTTGCCCCCACCTGCTCCCTTGCTGGGTCCGCGTAGAGCTGTGCTAGTGTGCGCTGCACTCCCCGGGAGCCGCTGGCGCGCAACCCCGGTGTGTGTCGTCACAGTGCGGAGATTCCGTCCGGCCTAGCAGGGCATCGATCCGGCCTAAACACCTCGCGACGGGAGCATGCTTCCGTGGTTGTCTCACCGTCTGCCTCGCGCATCTGGGAAGCTGCGCTCGGCAGGCTCCAGATACAAGTGAACCGTCCCAGCTACGACACGTGGCTACGGGAGAGCGTTGGCCTCGCGCTGGAGGAAGGCGTTCTGGTGGTGGGCGTGCCCACCACCTTCGCCGCCGAATGGTTGGAACGCCGCCTGCGCGGGGTGATCGAGGAGGCTTTGGGAGCCGTGGCACCTGCTGGCACCGGTATCACCTTCCGAGTGCAGGGTCAGGCCGCCGAGCCTATGCCGATGCAGGCGTCTGTCGTTGCCCCCCCACCAGCAGCCATCGCCGACCCAACCGGCGCCGACGGTGGGATGCCCCTGAACCCGCGCTACACATTCGGTGCCTTCGTTGTCGGTGGGGCGAGCCAACTGGCATACGCAGCGGCGCGGGCGGTTGCCGAAGCGCCGGGGGCTGCCTACAACCCCCTATTCATCTACGGAGGGGTGGGCCTGGGCAAGACGCACCTGCTGCACGCCGTCGCCCAGCACGCCGCAGCTGCGGGTAAGCACGCGGTATATCTGACCACCGAGGCATTCACCAATGAATTCCTCACGGCGATACGAGAGCGGCGTGCCGATGCCTTCCGCGAGCGCTACCGGCGCGTTGACCTGCTGGCATTGGACGACATCCAGTTCCTCTCGGGCAAGGAATCGACCCAAGAGGCGTTCTTCCACACCTTCAACGCACTGCACGATGCAGGGCACCAGGTGGTAATCGCCTCTGACCGGCGGCCGGCTGCGCTTCCAATGCTGGAGGAACGGCTCCGCTCTCGCTTCGAGTGGGGCCTCCTAGTGGACGTGGGTACCCCTGACCTGGAGACGCGCACCGCCATCCTTCAGGCCCACGCTGCGCGATCGCGGGTTCCCGTACCGGAATCCGTCATCGAGTACCTGGCCCAGCGCATCTTGTCCAACGTGCGCCAGCTGGAGGGTGCCCTGAACCGGCTCACTGCCCTGGCAGAACTGACAGGCACCGCCATCACCGTGGAACGTGCCGCCGAGGCTCTTGGCGCCAGTACTATGGCGACGTCCACCCCGGCCTCTCCCCGGGCCGCCATCGCCTCCGTCGCCGCCGCCTTCGGCACTACCCCTGCCGCACTGCTCTCCAAGCGGCGTGACAAGGCGGTAACCCAGGCCCGACAAGTGGCCGTACATGTGCTCACCCACGCGCTGGGGCTTTCCGCAACCAGCGTTGGTGAGGCGTTGGGTAACCGGGATCGCACCACCGTTCTCTATGCGCTTAAGCAGATCCAGACCCACCTTGATGCGGACCTCTCATTGGCAACGCAGGTCGGTGCGTTGATGAGGGCATTCACCAACGGCGCACCAACCCATTCCCAACAGGACTGAACCGTCTCTCCAAACACGCCTGCTTCGCACAACCACCGGGGAAACACGGTCTTCTCCCCTTCTCTCGCACCACAGACCATCGCTCCATTACCATGATTGTTATACCTCCCTATCATTTCTCTAGAAGATGAGTGAAGGGAGAAGGGACCAGAGAGAACATCCATCCGATGCAGGACACCTGGCGGATCACCATACGGGGAGGGAAGGGAGGAGACGGCAGGGTCTCTTTCCTGCGGGAGTACGCACGTCCTCGGGGAGGCCCCGATGGGGGTGACGGTGGGGATGGGGGAAATGTGCAGATCATCGCCCGGGCGAACTTGCGCTCCCTGGGCCATCTGCGTGGGGTGTTCACCCTGGAAGCGCAGGGCGGCAAGCCGGGGATGGGCAAGGACAGCTACGGGCACGGCGGCAAGAGCGTGGAACTGCAGGTCCCGGTGGGCACGGTGGTCTGGGAACTGGCCGAGGATGGCTCGCGCAAAGAGTTGGTGGACCTGGCTGAGGATGGACAGGTATTCATCGGCGCGTGGGGTGGTCGCGGGGGTCGTGGCAATCACCGCTTCGCCGGGCCCACAAACCAGGAGCCGATGCTGGCAGAGGCGGGCGAACCAGGTCAGGAGCGCTCCCTGCTGTTGGAGGTGAAGCTGCTTGGGGACGTGGGCATCGTGGGGTTGCCTAACGCGGGCAAGTCTACCCTGCTGGCGGCACTCACCCGGGCCCAGCCTAAGATCGCCGATTACCCCTTCACCACGCTGGAGCCGAACCTGGGCGTGGTGGAGCATAGGGGCCGGGTACTGGTGCTGCTGGACGTGCCGGGGCTCATCGAGGGGGCCCACGAGGGCAAGGGTTTGGGATTGGAGTTCCTGCGCCACGTGGAGCGGGTTCGAGCCATCGTCCACTTGGTGGACGCCTCCGGTGATGACCCGGTGGAGGCCTATCGCACCGTTGTCGCGGAGCTGGAGGCCTACCCCGGGGAGCTGGCCTCCAAGCCCGTGGTGATGGTGGCTAACAAGGCGGACACCGAGGAGGCGCAGGTCTTCCAGGAGGAGCTGACCGAGGGGCTCGCCCAGGCTGCGGGGCAACGTCCGCTGTGGATTAGCGCTGCCGGTGCGACGGGCCTGGAGCCGCTGCTCGACCGGCTGGTGGGTCTGGTGCCTGAGGAGTGCCCCATCCCCGCCCAGCCGGCGGAGCAGACGCGCCCCGTGGCTGGACGGCCCAAGCGGCCCAAGGCGTGGCGAGATGACGAGGTGCTGGTGGTGGACTGCCCGCAGCTGGAGCGCTACCTGCCGGTTGTGAACCTGAACCACTGGCGCACCCGGGTGCAGCTGCACGCTGAGATGGAGCGATTGGGCGTGCTGACGGTGCTCTCCCGTTTGGGTGTGGAGCAGGGTGATACGGTGCGTATCGGCGAGTACGAGATGGAGTGGGTCTGATGCGACGCGGCATCCTGGGCGGCACCTTTGACCCGATACACACCGGCCACCTCATATTGGCTCAGGAGGTCTCCTGGCGGCTCGGGCTGGACGAGGTGTGGTTTATGCCCGCCGGGCTGCCGTGGATGAAGCGGGGGCTCGAACTCTCCGCCCAGGAGCACCGGCGCGCCATGGTAGAGCTGGCAATCGCCGACAACCCGCACTACCACCTGGCCACCCTGGAGCTGGACCGGCCGGGTGAGACGTATACCGCCGAGACGCTGGAGCAGCTGCGCGCCGGGGAGATGGCCGAGGATGACGTCTTCTTCATCATGGGCGTGGATGCGTTGCACACCCTGCACCGCTGGCGCGATGCCGCCCGCATCCTGGAGCTTGCGCGCATCGTGGTGGCGCTGCGCCCCGGGCACGGCGAGGTGGACCTGCGCACGCTGGAGGCGGTTGACCCCACGGCCTCCGAGCGCATCATGACGGTGCAGATGCCGCTGATCGAGATCTCCGGCACGGAGCTGCGCCGCCGGGTGGCGGCGGGTGAGCCCGTGCGCTATCTGGTACCCGACGCCGTAGCCGACTACATAGCCCGTCACGGCCTCTACCGCAATCTCACCACTCCACAACGGAGCAACGCATGAGCAGCCAGTACGTGGCCCAGCGCATCCTCACCCTCGCCCAGGAGCAGGGGGCCCTCGCCTATGGTGAGTTCACCCTGGCCTCCGGACAGAAGTCCGGCTACTACTTCGATGGGCGCCTGCTTACCCTGTCCCCCCGGGGATCCAACCTGGCCGCCGAGGCGCTGCTGCCGGTGATCCGCGCCGCAGGTGCTGCGGCGGTGGGCGGACCCGCAGTGGCGGCGGTGCCCCTGGCTGCGGCCATCGCCATGCGCTCGGGGCAGGACGGGGGTGCCGAGGTCCCGGCGTTCTTCGTGCGCAAGGAGACCAAGGACCACGGCCTGGGCAAGCGCATCGAGGGTCCGCTCCCCAAGGGTGCCCCGGTGGCGGTGGTGGACGATACCTGCTCCACGGCGGGCTCGCTCTACGAGGCCATCGAGGCGGTGGAGGCGGCCGGACACCGGGTGGTGCTGGCCGCCTGCATCCTGGACCGCGGGCAGGGTGGCTCCGAGCGATTGCGCAAGGACGGCTATCCCTTCTACGCGGTGCTGCTGGGCGATGCCCAGGGCCGCGTGAGCCCTGCCTAGGCCCCCTTCCGGGCCTGCAACCACAAGATGTCGTGGGCTCTTTGACCCATATCTCCGCTATTGGGTAGAATGAGACCGCCCTGCGCGCCTCGGGGCGCGTTGTGCGCCTGCGCCCGGGCAGCGCCCGGGGAGGAGGAGTCTGTGACTCAGAGCAAGCCCGCCGGATACACGGCATCGGACATCCAGGTCTTGGAGGGGCTGGAGGCGGTGCGCCGGCGCCCGGGCATGTACATCGGCTCCACCGACCACCGTGGCCTGCACCACTTGGTCTACGAGGTGGTGGACAACGCGGTGGACGAGGCCATGGCCGGGTACTGCACCCACATTTGGGTGCGCCTGCACGAGGACGGGTCGGTCTCGGTCCAGGACGATGGACGCGGCATCCCCATCGACATCCACGCCACCACGGGCCGCCCGGCGCTGGAGACCATCATGACCACCCTGCACGCAGGGGGGAAGTTCGGCGGCGGGGCGTATAAGGTCTCCGGCGGTCTGCACGGGGTGGGCGCCTCGGTGGTGAACGCCCTGTCCGAATGGATGCGGGTGGAGGTGCGCCGCGACGGGCGCCTCTACTACCAGGAGTACGAGCGCGGCATCCCCACCGGTGACATGGCGGAGGCCGGAGAGCTCGCCCCGGAGGATGACTACCGGCAGGGCACCACGGTGCGATTCCTTGCCGACGAGAAGATCTTCTCCACCATCCACTACGAGCGGGACACCCTCCTGCAGCGCTTCCGCGAGATGAGCTACCTGAACAAGGGCATCTGGCTCTCCTTCGGCACCGAGGCGCACCCGGAGGATGACCGCACCTTCTACTTCGAGGGAGGCGTGGCCTCCTTCTGCCGTCAGCTCAACCACAACAAGGACGTGCTCCAGGACGCTCCGTTTTACATGGACCAGTCCGCGGACAACGCCCAGGTAGAGATAGCCCTCCAGTACCACACGGGCTTCTACGAGACCTCCCTCTCCTTCGCCAACTGCATCAACACCGCTGATGGCGGCACCCACCTGATGGGCTTCCGCGCGGGCCTGACCCGCGCCATCAACAACTACGCACGCAAGTCCAAGCTAGTGCGCGATGATGCGCCCAACTTCTCCGGCGATGACGTGCGCGAGGGCCTCACGGCCATCGTCTCGGTGCGCCTTCAGGAGCCCCAGTTCGAGGGCCAGACCAAGGGCAAGCTGGGCAACGCGGAGATCAAGTCCACGGTGGAGCAGTTGCTGGTTCAGCACCTGGAGTTCTACCTGGAGGAGCACCCCAACGACGCCCGGCGCATCATCGACAAATGCGCCACCTCCCAGCGGGCGCGCGATGCGGCCCGCAAGGCGCGCGATCTGGTGATCCGCAAGAACGCCATGGAGGGGGGCTCGCTCCCGGGCAAGTTGGCGGACTGCTCCGAGCGCGCTCCGGAGCTGTGCGAGCTGTACGTGGTGGAGGGCGACTCGGCGGGTGGGTCGGCCAAGATGGGGCGCGATAGGCGCACCCAGGCCATCCTGCCCCTGCGCGGAAAGATCCTCAATGTGGAGAAGGCTCGTCCCGACCGCATGCTGGGCCACGAGGAGATCCGCGCGCTCATCACCGCCATCGGCGCGGGATTGGGGGAGGACTTCAACCTGCCCAAGCTGCGCTACCACAAGGTCATCATCATGACCGACGCCGACGTGGACGGGGCGCACATCCGCACCCTGCTGCTGACGTTCTTCTTCCGCAACATGCGCCCGCTCATCGACGCGGGGCACCTGTACATCGCCCAGCCCCCGCTCTACCGCGTCTCCCGCGGACGCTCGGTCTCCTACCAGTACGCTGAGGCGGACAAGGAGGCCTGGCTCTCTAATCAGCTCTATGGACGGGTCGGGGTGGCGGCCGAGGACGACGAGAAGATAAATCTCTCCGGCCCGCGCCTCGCTGGCCTGGTGGAGCGCCTGCGCGAGCTCACCGGCTGGGTAGCGCCCCTCGCCTCCCTAGGCCTGCCAGTGCAGTTGGCAGGCGTGTTCCTGCAGGGCCTGCGCGCCGGGCGCTACCGCTCGGCGTACGAGGGGCCCGCCGCCGCCGAGGCGCTGGCCGCCTGGCTGAACGAGCAGGGCTACCCCTGTACGCTCAAGGACGAGGCGGGTACCCCGCACATCGAGGTGCCGGGCTACGGGACAGTGAATGTGCCGCGCGCGCTGGAGTCCACGGCCACCAAGCGGGCGGAGGGGTTGATGCCCTCCCTGGCCGAGTGGGTGGCCGGGCACACCTTCCGCATCGAGAAGCGCGATTCGGTGACGGCCTCAGGCCTCTCCTGGTACGACCTGGCCCACGCCATCGAGCGTGCCGCCGACCGCCAGGGCATCGGAATCCAGCGCTACAAGGGTCTGGGCGAGATGAACCCGGATCAGCTGTGGGAGACCACCATGGACCCGGCCACGCGCACGCTGCTCCAGGTGAGCGCCGAGCAGGCCGCCGAGGCAGACGAGGTTTTCACCACGCTCATGGGCGATCTGGTGCAACCCCGCAAGGAGTTCATCCAGGCCCACGCCCGCCAGGTGAAGAACCTCGACATCTAAGCCTGGGCCCGGCGAGCGCCGGGAGGAGCGAGCCATGGCTTCGCGAGCGCAAGCCTATCCCCCCGTGGTGGCGATAGATGGCCCCGTGGCCTCCGGCAAGACCACGGTGGGCCGGGTTCTGGCCGCGCGCCTGGGCTACCGGTTCGTGGATACAGGGCTGATGTACCGGGCGGTCGCCCTGGCCGCATTGCGTGCGAGACTCGACCCGGACGATGCGCCTGCGGTGGCCGCGCTGGCCGCGCGCTGCGCCATCACCATCTCCCCCCCGCCGGAGCGATTGCTGCTGGACGGCGAGGACGAGACGGACGCCCTGCGCACCCCTGACGTGGAGGCGGCCGTCTCGCGCGTCGCCCGCATCAGCGCGGTGCGCGCGGCGCTGGTGGCCGCCCAGCGCGCCGTCGCCGCCGAGGGCGGCGTGGTGATGGTGGGGCGGGACATCGGCACGGTGGTGGTGCCCGACGCCGCCAAGGTGTACCTGGACGCGCCGGTGAACGAGCGGGCGCGGCGCCGGCACGATGAACTGGCCGCCGCGGGCAAGCCCGAAAGCCTGGAGACGGTGCGCGCCGCGCTGGAGGAGCGCGATAGGCTCGATTCCTCCCGCGCCGACTCGCCCCTGCGCGCCGCCGATGACGCCGTGCGGGTGCAGACCGGCGGGCAGGACGTGGACGGGGTGGTGGCTCGCGTGCTGGAGGCGCTCGCCCCCCCGGCCCACTGGCGCAGGCGCGGGCTCGACCTGTTCTACCGGTTCGGCGTGCTGCTGGCGCATATCTTCCTGCCCACCTTCGGCTCCCTCACGGTGGAGGGGCGCGAGCACGTCCCCCCCAAGGGCCCGCTCATCGTGGCCCCCAACCACCTGTCCAACGCCGACCCGCCCCTGATGGTCTACTCCATGCCCCGCCCCATCTGGTTCATGGCCAAGCGCGGCCTGTTCTGGGGGCCACTGGTCTCGCTGATCCTGCGCTCCTGGCACGCCTACCCCGTGGAGCGTGACGGGCGCGATGTGGACGCGTTGCGCTGGGCCCTGGGCACCCTCGCCGACGGGCGCGCGCTGCTGGTGTTCCCGGAGGGCACACGCTCACGGGGCGCGCTGCGCAGGGGGAACACGGGGCTGGCATACCTGGCGCTGCGTTCCGGCGCACCGGTGTTGCCCGTGGCCATCACGGGCTCCGAGGGCATCGGGCACATGCTGCGCATCCCTTTCCACTTCAAGCGCCTGCGGGTGGTGATCGGGGAACCGCTGTTCTTGGGGGGGCCTGCGGAGCGTGCGGACCGTCAGGCGATGGCCGAGGCGACGGAGCGGGTGATGGAGGCCATCTCGGCGCTGCTGCCGCCCTCCTACAGAGGGGTCTACGGTGGGCCGAAGGGGGCAGGGGAAGATCCTCGGCCCGTCGATGGACTGCCCTAAACCCCTGTGCTAGCATCCGAGCCCGGCGCTCCGCTCTGGCGGGACGAGCTGCGCCCGCGAGCGTGCCCCTACGCGCGCGCGAAGCACGGACCCGCAGGGTCGCGGAGGAAGTAGGAATGGCCACTCGGTCCGAGAGCAAGATGGTCTACCGTCTTGCGGAGGGTGGCGCCCACATGGTGGCGCTGTTGGGATCGAAGGGCGCGCACGCATCGGAGATGGCGCGCATCGGTATCCCGGTCCCCCCGGGGTTCGTCATCACCACCGAGGCGTGCCTCGAGTACTTCCGCAAGGGCCGCGCCTTCCCCGATGGGCTGTGGGACGCCATCGTGGAGAACGTCCACGCGCTGGAGGAGCAGGCGGGCCGTCGCTTCGGCGATGGGGCGAACCCCCTGGTGGTCTCGGTGCGCTCTGGCTCGGCCGTCTCCATGCCGGGCATGATGGACACCATCCTGAACATGGGCGTCACCGATGGCACCGTGGCGGGCGTGGCGAAGATGATGAATGACGAGCGCCCCGCGCTGGACGCGCAGCGCCGGTTCATCCAGGGCTTCTCCGCCGTGGTGCTGGGCGTGGAGAAGGACCGGTTCGAGACCGCGCTTGAGGCCGCGAAGAAGGCTCGTGGGCTCTCCTACGACTACGAGCTGGACCCCGCCGCCCTGCGCGAGCTCATCGCCACCTTCAAGGGCATCGTCAAGGAGGCCACCGGCTCCCCTCTGCCCGATGACCCGTGGGTGCTGCTGCGCCAGGCGGTGGAGGCGGTGTTCTCCTCCTGGAACAACCCGCGCGCCATCACCTACCGCGACTTCCAGGGCATCTCCCACGACCTGGGCACCGGGTGCGTGGTGATGGCCATGGTCTTCGGCAACCTGGGCCCCGACTCCGGCACCGGCGTGATGTTCTCCCGCAACCCCGCCACGGGCCAGAAGGAGCTGTACGGCGAGTACCTGCCCAACGCCCAGGGTGAGGACGTGGTGGCCGGGGTGCGCACCCCGCAGCAGATTGCCACGCTCAAGGACGCCGAGCCCACACTGTACGAGCAGATCGAGGCCACGGCCCGCCAGCTGGAGGGCCACTACCGGGACGTGCAGGACATCGAGTTCACCGTGGAGCGCGGCAAGCTCTACATCCTCCAGACCCGCACGGCCAAGCGCACCGCCCCCGCGGCGGTGAACATCGCCGTGGAACTGGTGAGCGAGAAGGTCATCACCCAGGACGAGGCCATCACCCGCATCGTCCCCACCGACGTCTCGGCGGTGATGATGCCGCGCTTCGATGCCGAGGCGAAGGCCGCCGCCCTCCAGGACGGCAGGCTGCTGGCCGTGGGCGTGGGCGGCTCGCCCGGCGCCGCGGTGGGCATCGCCGTCATGGACCCGGACCGGGCCGTCGAGCTGGCCGAGAAGGGCGAGAAGGTGATCCTGGTCCGGGCCGAGACGAGCCCGGACGACGTGCACGGCATCATCAAGGCCCAGGGCGTGCTCACCTCCCGCGGGGGCATGACCTCCCACGCGGCCGTGGTGACCCGGGGTCTGGGCAAGCCGTGCGTAGTGGGGTGCGAGGAGCTGATGATCGACTCCAACTCCCGCACCGCCGTGGGCCGCGACGACGTGACAATCGAAGAGGGCGATTTGATCTCCCTGGACGGGGCTACGGGCGAGGTGCTGGTGGGCGAGGTCGCCTCCTTCTCCCCCAACCCCGAGGACCTGGTGGAGTTGAACACGCTACTGGGCTGGGCCGACCAGCGCCGCACCCTTCAGGTGTGGGCCAACGCCGACACCCCGGAGGATGCCCAGCGCGCCCGTACCAACGGCGCCCAGGGCGTGGGGCTCTGCCGCACCGAGCATATGTTCTTCGCCGAGAAGCGTCTCCCGCACATCCAGCGCCTGCTGGCGGTGGGGCCAGAGGCCTCGCGCATCATCGGCGCGGCCCAGGCGCTCGAGGCCCAGTTGGCCAACGCGCCAGCCGCCGAGCGTGAGTCGCTACGCAAGCGCCTGAATGCCGCGCGCAAGGTGGCGGACACCGCTACGGTAGTCAAGGACTTCCACGCCCAGCTGGCCAAGCTGGAGGAGTTCCAGACCCAGGATTTCTACGGCATCCTCAAGGCGATGGAGGGGCTGCCGGTGGTCATCCGGTTGCTGGACGCACCCCTGCACGAGTTCTTGCCCCACGCCGAGGAGCTCATCGTGGAGCGGGAGAGCGCGCGGGCGAAGGGCGACTCCAAGCGCCTTGCCGAGATCGTCGAGACGCTGAACCTGGTCAACACCCTGCGTGAGGCCAACCCCATGCTGGGCCACCGCGGTTGCCGCGTGGGTCTGACCATGCCGGAGATCTACGAGATGCAGGTGCGCGCCATCATCACCGCCGCCTGCCGCCTCACCCAGGAGGGCCTCACCGTCTACCCGGAGGTGATGATCCCCATCGTCTCCCACGTGAACGAGCTCAAGTGGCTGCGCCCCCGCCTGCGTGCCGTGGCCAGCGCCACCCGCGAGGCGCTCAATGTGCAGATCTTCTACAAGTTCGGCACCATGATCGAGGTGCCCCGCGCGGCCCTCACGGCCGGGGAGATCGCCCAGGAGGCGGAGTTCTTCTCCTTCGGCTCCAACGACCTGACCCAGATGACCTTCGCCTTCAGCCGGGACGACGCCGAGCCCAAGTTCCTTAAGTACTACGTGGAGAAGGAGATCCTGCCTCGCAATCCCTTCTCCTCCCTGGACACCACGGGCGTCGGGCGTCTGATGCGCATGGCAGTTGATGAGGGCCGAGCGGCCAACTCCAGCATCTCCCTGGGCATCTGCGGCGAGCACGGCGGTGACCCGCGCTCCGTGGCCTTCTGCCACGAGCTGGGGCTCAACTACGTGAGCGCCTCGCCCTTCCGGGTGCCTGTCTCGCGCCTGGCCGCCGCGCAGGCGGCGCTGGGCAAGCTCACCACTGCCGACTAGCGGGCCCAACGGACAGAGGATTCGCACCACGGGAGAGCCGACAGGCTCCCCGTCTCGTTTCCCGGCGTCGCGAGGGCACGTTGCCGGTTGCCCCATCGATGACGTGGCTGGTACGGTGGTAACGGTAGTCCGGGAACGATACGAAAGGTGTTTCCCGAATCAGACCGTCCCGGCAGGGCGGGCCAGCCCGGAAGCAGGTGAGAGCGATGGCGAACTGGACGTTCCTGACCAACCACGGCGCAGTGCTCTGCCTGGTGGCGGAGCACCAGAAGATCACGGCGCGCGATATTGCGGGCATCCTGGACATCACGGAGCGCTCGGTACTCCGGATCATCGCGGACCTGGAGTCGGAGGGGTACCTGGAGCGCTTCCGCGAGGGGCGCACCAACTGGTACCGCGTTTACCACGGTCAGCCTCTGCGCCGTGAGGAGCGCAGTCACATCCAGGTGGGCGTGCTGCTCAAGGCGTTGGGGGCCGTTCCCGAGGATTGAACCATCTTTCACAAACTTCCTTGACACCTCTTCCCCCATCCCCTACGATGCGGGCCCGTCCACCGGGGTAGCAAACCCCGGTGTTCGTTTTTTTCCGGCAGTGGCGCGGCGCAGCGCCTGGAGTGAGGGAGCCCAGGGGCATGACGCAGATGGATGCGGCGCGGGAGTACGTCCTGCGCACGGCCAAAGAGAACGACGTTAAGTTCATCCGCCTCTGGTTCACCGATATCCTGGGCGGATTGAAGGGCTTCGCCATCACGGTGGCTGAGCTCGAGGACGCGCTCACCCACGGGATGGCCTTCGACGGCTCGACGGTGCAGGGCTACGCCCGCGCCGACGAGGCCGATATGGTGGCCATGCCGGACCCCAACACCTTCGCCGTACTCCCCTGGCGCCCGCGCCAGAACGCCGTCGCGCGCATGTTCTGCGACGTGCTCCGCCCCGACGGCTCCCCCTTCGAGGGTGACCCACGCCAGGTGCTCAAGTCCGCGCTGGAGAAGGCCGCCGCCAAGGGCTACCAGTTCCAGGTGGGCCTGGAACTGGAGCACTATTACTTTAGGACCCCGGACGGGCTGGAGCTGCTGGACGCCGGCGGCTACTTCGACGTGACCACGCCGCTGGACGCGGGTGCGGACCTGCGCCGGGAGACGGTGCTGGCGCTGGAGGAGATGGGCATCCCGGTGGAGTACTCCCACCACGAGGTTGCCGCCTCCCAGCACGAGGTGGACCTGCGCCACGCCGACGCGCTCACCATGGCCGACTCGGTGATGACGCACCGGCAGGTGGTTAAGGAAGTGGCCCAGCGCCACGGCGTCTACGCCACCTTCATGCCCAAGCCGCTCCAGGACCAGAACGGCTCCGGTATGCACGTGAACATGTCGCTCACCCGGGGCGAGGAGAACGCCTTCTACGACCCGGACGGGCCCTACAAGCTCTCCGGCACGGCCCAGGCGTTCATCGCGGGGCTGCTGCGGCACGCGCCGGAGATCTCGTGTGTGTGCAACCAGTGGGTGAACTCCTACAAGCGGCTCGTCTCCGGCTACGAGGCGCCGATCCACCTGACCTGGGCGGCGGTGAATCGCGCCGACCTGGTGCGCGTGCCTGCGTACCGGCCGGGACGGGAGGCCTCAGTGCGCATCGAGTTCCGCCAGCCGGATCCCGCCGCCAACCCGTACCTGGCCTTTGCGGCCATGCTCACGGCGGGCATGGCGGGGGTGGACGGGAAGTACCCGCCCGTCCCACCAGCAGAGGTGGACGCCGCGGCCCTCTCCCCCGCCGAGCGGGCGGAGCGCGGCATCGGCACGCTTCCCGGCTCCCTGTGGGAGGCCCTGGCGCTGGCGGCTCACTCCGATGTGCTGCGGGAGGCGCTGGGTGAGTACACCTACAACTCCCTGCTGCAGAACAAGCGCATCGAGTGGGAGCGCTACCGCGCCGCAGTCACCGACTACGAGCTCAAGCGCTACCTACCCATCCTGTAATTATCAGCAACCTGCCTGGCGTGGTGCCCGGCATGGAGTAGGCCATGTTGTACCCGAAGCCGAACGGAACCCTCTACAACCCCCGCTTCGAACACGACGCCTGTGGCGTCGGCTTCGTGGCGGACATCTCCGGCGCTCCCTCGCGCCTCGTGCTGGACCGCGCCCTGGAGGCGGTGGTCAACGTGACGCACCGCGGCGCCGTCTCCGCCGACGCCAAGACGGGTGACGGCGCTGGCCTGCTCACGCAGATCCCCTCGTCCATCTTTGTGCCCGCCGCCGCCGCCCTGGGGGGCAAGGTGGCCAACGACGGCGACCTGGCCGTGGGGGTGATCTTCCTGCCTTCCAAGGACCCGGCCCCCGCGCGCAAGGCGCTGGAGGCCGCCGCCGCTGCGGCAGGGATCCCAGCTCTGGGCTGGCGGCCCGTGCCGCTGAACACCAGCGCCCTCGGCGCTCAGGCGCAGGAGTCCCTGCCGGCCATCGAACACCTGCTCATCGTTCGGCCCGCGGGCATGGACGAGGCGGCGTTCACCCGGCGCCTGTACCTGGCCCGCAAGGCGGCCGAGCGCGCCTTCGCCGCCCAGGGCATCGACTGCTACGTGGCCTCGCTCTCCACCCGGACGGTGGCCTACAAGGGCCTGCTGGTGGCCCCGCAGCTGCAGGCCTTCTACAAGGACCTGGACAACCAGGAATTCGTCACGGCCATCGCGCTGCTCCACCAGCGCTACTCCACCAACACCTTCCCCACCTGGGAGCTGGCGCAGCCCTTCCGAATGCTGGCCCACAACGGGGAGATCAACACCCTCCAGGGCAACGTGAACTGGATGCGCGCGCGTGAGCGTGAGCTCATCAGCGCGGTGTGGGGTGAGGAGGTGGACGCGCTGGCGCCCATCATCCAGGCCGGATTCTCGGACTCGGCCAATCTGGACAACGCGCTGGAGCTGCTGGTGCTCTCGGGTCGTGACCCGCTTCACGCCATGGCCATGCTGGTGCCGGAGGCGTGGGAAAACATGCCCCACATGGACCCAGTGCTGCGGGCCTTCTACGAGTACCACGCGGCCATCACCGAGCCGTGGGACGGCCCGGCGGCCCTCGCCTTCACCGACGGGGTGCTGGTGGGCGCGGCGTTGGACCGCAACGGCCTGCGCCCCGCGCGCTACAAGGTGGACGATGCGGGCATGGTGGTCATGGCCTCCGAGGTGGGCGCGGCCTTTGTGGACGAGGCGCACGTCGTGGAGAAGGGCCGCCTGGGCCCTGGCCAGATGATCGCCGTGGACACGCGCGAGCAGCGCTTCCTGCACAACGATGACATCAAGGAGCGCCTGGCCGCCCGCCAGCCCTACGGGGATTGGGTGTCCAAGCGCATGGTGCACCTGGGCGGGTTGGGTAAGCCCGCCACGCCCGCGCCGGCCCCCGAGGCCAGCGTGCAGCTCCAGCGCGCCTTCGCCTACACCACCGAGGAGGCGCACCTGATCCTACGCCCGCTCTACCTGGAGGGCGTTGAGCCCGTGGGCTCGCTGGGCGATGACACGCCTCTCTCAGTGCTCGCCTCCAAGCCGCGGCTGCTCTACGCCTACTTCAAGCAGCGCTTCGCCCAGGTGACCAACCCGCCTATCGACTCCTATCGCGAGCACCTGGTCATGTCCAACTACACCTACCTGGGCCCGCGTGGGTCCCTGGTGGAAGAGTCGGAGGAGCACGCGCGGTTGGTGCAGCTTGACAGCCCGGTGCTCACCGACGATGCGCTCGCCACCCTGCGCTCCGCCAAGGGGATGCCCTTTCCGGTGAGGACCGTGGGCGTTCTCTTCGAGGCGGCGGGGGGTGAGCAGGCCCTGCGCGCCGCGCTGGACCGCGCCTGCGCCGAGGCTGAGGCCGCGGTGGACGCGGGAGCTGGCATCGTGGTGCTCTCCGACCGCGGTGTGGACGCCACACACGCGGCGCTGCCCATGCTCCTGGCGGTGGGCGCGGTGCACCACCACCTCATCGGGGCGGGCAAGCGTATGCGCGCCTCCCTGGTTGCGGAGGCGGCTGACGCGCGCGATCCGCACCAGGTGGCGCTACTCATCGGCTACGGTGCCTCGGCGGTGAACCCGTACCTTGCCTTAGCCACCATACGGGGGCTGGTGGAGGAGGGGCACGATGCCGAGATCGGCGCTGACGCGGCCCTCGCCAACTACGTCAAGACGCTGAACAAGCAGCTGCTCAAGGTGATGTCCAAGATGGGCATCTCCACCATCACCGCATACCACGGCGCGCAGATCTTCGAGGCCGTGGGCCTGGGCGCCGAGCTCATCGAACGCGCCTTCGGCGGCACCACCTCCCCCATCGGCGGCATCGGCTTCGCCGAGGTGGCGGCGGAGGTGTGCGGGCTGCACGAGGCGGCGTTCACCCCGCCCGCCGACGGCAAGCCGGCCAAGCTGGACGACTTCGGCTACTTCCGCTTCCGCCGTGGCGGCGAGCCCCACGCCTTCTCACCCCAGAGCGTGCGCGTGCTGCACGATGCCATCAAGGACGGGGGCTCCGGGCGAGCATCCTACGACAAGTACGTGGCGATGCAGGGCCAGAACGAGCCCATCACGCTGCGTGACCTCCTGCGCATCAAGCCTGTGGGCGCACCCGTGCCGCTGGATGAGGTGGAGCCCGCCGCCAGCATCGTCAAGCGCTTCAACGGCGGCTCCATGTCCTTCGGCGCCCTCTCCATCGAGGCGCACGAGGACATCGCCATCGGCTACAACAAGTTGGGCTCCAAGTCCGGCTCTGGCGAGGGTGGCGAGGATCCGCGCCGCTTCCGTGAGGAGCGCGACGGGGAGCGCTCCGGCTCCAAGATGAAGCAGGTCGCATCGGGCCGCTTCGGCGTGACGCCGGAGTACCTGGCCATGGCCGAGGTGCTGGAGATCAAGATGGCCCAGGGCTCCAAGCCGGGTGAGGGCGGCCAGCTGCCCGGCCACAAAGTGACGGAGATCATCGCGCGCGCCCGGCGTACCCAGCCCGGCGTGCCCCTCATCTCGCCCCCGCCCCACCATGACATCTACTCCATCGAGGACCTGGCCCAGCTGATCTACGACCTGAAGGTGGTCAACCCCCGCGCCACGGTGGCCGTGAAGCTGGTGGCCGAGGCGGGCGTGGGCACCATCGCCGCGGGCGTGGCCAAGGGCTACGCCGACTACATCCTCATCTCCGGTGCGGACGGGGGCACCGGCGCCTCCCCGTGGATGTCCATCAAGTACACGGGCGCCCCGTGGGAGCTGGGCCTGTCGGAGACCCAGCAGGTTCTGGTGCTCAACGACCTGCGCGGGCGCGTTACTGTGCGCGCCGACGGCGGCCTGCGCACGGCAGAGGACGTGGCCGTGGCCGCGCTCATGGGCGCGGAGGAGTTCGGCTTCGGCACGGCGGCCATGGTGGCCGTGGGTTGCCAGATAGCCCGCCAGTGCCACTTGAACACCTGCCCGGTGGGCGTGGCTACCCAGGACCCGGAGCTGCGCAAGAAGTACTGGGGCACCCCGGACATGGTGGTGCGCTACATGTTCCTCATGGCGGAGGAGCTGCGCGAGATCATGGCGCGATTGGGCTTCCGCACAGTGGAGGAGATGGTGGGCCGCTCCGACCTGCTGGAGCAGGCCAGGCTGGAGGAGCACCCCAAGGCCAACACTCTGGACCTCTCTCCTATGCTGACCCTGGCCGACCCCTCCGGTGCGCTGCCCCGGCGGCACACACAGGAGCGCAACGACCGGGGATCCGACGAGCTGCTGGACGATGAACTGCTGCCCCTGGTGGCCGATGCCATCGCGGGCCGCAAGCCCGTCAAGCTGGAGCACCCGATCCGCAACATCCACCGCACGGTGGGTGCGCGCATCGCGGGCGAGATCGCCCGCATCCATGGGGATGAGGGTCTGTCTGAGCACTCCATCGAGCTGCGGCTGTGGGGCTCAGCGGGCCAGTCCTTCGGCGCGTTCCTCATCAACGGCATGCACCTGACCCTGGAGGGCGAGGCCAACGACTACGTGGGCAAGGGAATGCACGGCGGTGAGCTGGTGCTGCGCCCGCCGCAGGAGGCCACCTACTTCGCCCACGACAACGCCATCATGGGCAACACGGTGCTCTACGGTGCCACCGGCGGGCATCTGTTCGCCGCCGGGCGCGCTGGCGAACGCTTTGCCGTTCGCAACTCCGGCGCGTGGGCGGTTGTCGAGGGCGCGGGCGACCACGCCTGCGAGTACATGACCAGCGGCGTGGTGGTGGTGCTGGGCCCCACGGGTCGCAACCTGGGCGCCGGCATGTCCGGCGGCATGGTCTTCGTCCTGGACCTGGACGGGAGCCTGGAACGCAACGTCAACCACGAGATGGTGGGCATCTCCGAGCTGGACGACGACGAGGACATCGAGCTGCTAAAGGCGCTAGTACAGCGCCACCACGAGCTCACCCACTCGGTGCGCGCCGAGGACGTGCTGGACAACTGGGCCATCTACCAGTCCCGCTTCCGCAAGATCGCCCCGCTCCCCCACGTGGCCCCGCCGCCCCCGCGCGACCAGCAGCGGGCCCGGCGCGACGCGCTCCTCTCGTCGACCCAGCGCCGCCCGTCCTAAGGCGAGCGCGCTGGAAAGCGCATCCCGCGCGCGCTAGCATGGCCCCGCACCGCCTCACGGGCGGTGCGGGGAGGTGTGCGCATGCTGACGCCCGAGCAGAACCAACGGCTGACCCAGGTTGGCCCCGGCACACCCATGGGGGAGTTGATGCGCCGCTACTGGCAGCCGGTGGCCGCCGAGGCGGAGCTGATGAACCAGCCCACCAAGCGGGTGCGCATCCTGGGCGAGGACCTCACCCTCTACAAGGATGGGTCCGGCACCTACGGGCTCATCGGTCAGCGCTGCCCCCACCGGCTGGTGAACATGGCTGCGGGCATCCCGGAGCAGCATGGGCTGCGGTGCATCTACCACGGCTGGCTGTTTGACGAGACGGGGGCGTGCCTGGAGACGCCCGCCGAACCCCCGGCCTCGGCGTTCAAGGACAAGGTGCGCATCAGCGCCTACCCGGTGGAGGTGATGGGCGGACTGGTGTGGGGGTACCTGGGCCCACAGCCCGCCCCACTGCTTCCCCGGTGGGACCTGTTCGTGTGGGAGAACGTCTACCGGCAGATCGGCCAGACGGTGCTCCCGGCCAACTGGCTCCAGTGCCAGGAGAACTCCGCCGACTCCTGGCACGCCCACTTCACCCACGGCCTCTACGCCACCTACCTGCTCAAGCTGCGCCAGCAGCGCGGGGAGGTGATCCCGGAGGCCGAGCGTGAAGCGGTGAAGGTGTTCCTGAACCCCGACGCGCGCCATGCCTACGAGCGGTACGAGTACGGCATGCTCAAGCGGCGCATGCGCCAGGGTGACTCGGAGCAGGTGCACGGCTGGCGGGTGGGCCACCCCATGCTCTTCCCCAACTACGTGCGCATCGGCAAGAAGGGCTGGTTCGCCTTCCAGATGCGCGTGCCCATGGATGACACCCACACCTGGCACCTGCAATACGAGGTGGCCCGGCCCGGCGAGGGCATCACGGTGCCGCCGCAGGACGTGGTGCCGCTGTTCGACGTGCCGCTGATGGAGCACCCCGACTACATCCTGGGGCAGGACTTCGTGGCCTGGCACGAGCAGGGGCCCATCACCGACCGCTCCCAGGAGATGCTGGGGCGTTCCGACGAGGGCGTCATCCTGTTGCGGCGCATGCTGGAGGAGCAGATGCGGGTGGTGGAGGAGGGGGGCGACCCCATCAACACCTTCCGTGACCCGGCGAGCAATCAGTGCATCGAACTGCCCACCGAGGACTACGGGGGCATGGAGACCTACCGGGACGGGGCCTTCTCGTACTACGACACCGGTCACTACGGGATGATCGGCGAGATAGAGGGGCTCTTCCAGCAGGCCAAGTCTGCCGCGAAGGCGCGCAATGGTGGCTGAGGCCTCCGGCTTCCCCGCCCGGCCCACGCCGCCCTCCATGCGCGAGCGCTGGTCGGGTCAGGGGGGGTTCCTGGCGGCGACGGTGGGCTCGGCGGTGGGCCTGGGCAACATCTGGCGCTTCCCGTATGTCGCGGGGGAGAACGGCGGCGGCGCGTTCATCGTCGCCTATCTGGTAGCGGTGGTGGCGCTCTTCTGGCTGGGCGACCCGCGTCTCATCACCCGTGACATCGGCGAGGGCGCGCGCGGACGCGCCGAGACGGCGTTGGTTGCGGTGGGGCGCTACCTGGTGACGGGCGCGCTGGTGGCGGTGCTGGCGGGCGCGTTCTTCACGCAGTTGTAACAGGGCCCGTTTGACAGCTTGCGCCCGGTGGCGGGATACTTTTCTTGTTAGCGAATAACCAATGCGTTGACGGGGAATAGTAGTCCGCGAGGCGAGGCCACAGAGAGCCGGGGACAGGTGCGAGCCCGGCGCCAGCGCAGCGGATGAATGGCCCCCTGAGCCGCGGTCCGAACGCACTCTGGTCGAGCAGAGATGCAAGTAGGCGCCGCCGGGACCGTCCCGATACAGACGGCAGGCCTCTCGCTCTGGGTACGACCCGTGGACGAGGCGCCGCGAAGGTCCCGTCTGTGAGGATGGGATGAAAAAGGGTGGCACCGTGGCAAGCCCCGCCCCTTTGGGAGCGGGGCTTTTCGTTCGTCCGCGAACAGGGCAAGGAGCACGAGATGGCGACGTATCACCCCAGCCGTGAAGAGTTCACGGCCCTGGCCGCCGGTGGGGCCAACCTCATCCCCGTCTACCGGGAGGTGGTGGCCGACCTGGAGACGCCCGTGAGCGCCTTCCTGAAGGTGGCGCGCGGCCCCTATGCGTTCCTGCTGGAGAGCGTGGAGGGTGGCGAGCGCTTGGCGCGCTACTCCTTCATCGGCACCGAGCCCGCCCAGGTGCTGCGCACCGGCAAGGGCGAGCCGGGCGGGGAGGCCGACCCGCTCACCGGGGTACAGGCGGCGCTGGCCGGGTTCCGGCCCGCAGACGTGGCGGGCCTGCCCCGCTTCACGGGCGGCGCGGTGGGCTACCTTGCCTACGACTGCGTCCACTACTTCGAGCCGCGGGTGCCCATGGCGGCGCACGACCCGCACGCCCTGCCGGAGTCGGTGTTCATGCTCACGGACTCGCTGCTGGTGTTCGACCACGCCAAGCACACCATCAAGCTGGTGGCCCATGCCCATGTGAGTGGCGACGCCACGGGCGCTTATGACGCCGCGGTCGCGCGCATCGAGGAGCTGGCCGCACGGCTGGCCGCCCCCCTCACGCCCCCGCCCGCGATGGGCGAGCCGGGCGCCGCTCCAGATCCCGCCTCCAACAAGACCACGGCTCAGTACCACACCATGGTGGAGCGGGCCAAGGAGTACATCGTCGCGGGTGACATCATCCAGGTGGTGCCCTCCCAGCGCCTCTCGGTGCCCGTATGGGCAGCCTCCTTCGACCTTTACCGGGCGCTCCGGGCGGTGAACCCCTCGCCCTACATGTACTACCTGCGCCTGGACGGGGTGGACGTGGTGGGCGCATCGCCGGAGATGCTGGTGCGCGCCGAGGACGGGGTGGTGGACACGCACCCCATCGCGGGCACCCGCCGGCGTGGGGCCGAAGAGGCCGAGGACGCGGCGCTGGAGGCCGAACTCCTGGCCGACGAGAAGGAGCGCGCGGAGCACGTGATGCTCTTGGACTTGGGCCGCAACGATATCGGGCGCGTCGCGCGACCCGGCAGCGTTCGCGTGACGCAGACCATGGAGGTGGAGCGCTACTCCCACGTGATGCACCTGGTCTCCCACGTGCAGGGGGAGCTGAACGAGGGGCTCACGCCCTACGACGCGCTGCGCGCGTGCTTCCCGGCGGGGACGGTGTCCGGTGCGCCGAAGATACGGGCCATGGAGATTATCGCCGAGCTGGAGGGCGAGCGCCGGGGCGTGTACGCCGGGGCGGTGGGCTACTTCTCCTTCTCCGGCAACATGGACACGGCCATCGGCATCCGCACCATGGTGGTGAAGGACGGGACGGCCTACCTGCAGGCCGGGGGCGGGGTGGTGTTCGACTCCACCCCGGAGCGCGAGCGCGCCGAGACGTTCGAGAAGGCCGGGGCTATGCTGCGGGCGATAGCCCTGGCACAGGGGACGGGGGGATAATCGGCCGTTCTTGCCGGACCGTTGACAGACGCGTACGGGGCCCCTGTAACGAGCGACCGGAGGGAGCGGGGGCATTAGAATGACCGGGAGGGCGC
>JAYNIL010000010.1:0-4430 GCA_038109085.1 Chloroflexota bacterium | reverse complement strand
CCCCTGTAACGAGCGACCGGAGGGAGCGGGGGCATTAGAATGACCGGGAGGGCGCGATGATCCTGCTGATAGACAACTACGACTCCTTCACCTACAACCTCTACCAGTACCTGTGCGAGCTGGGCGCAGACGTGCGCGTGGAGCGCAACGATGCCATCGGCCTGGAGGACATCGAGGGGATGGCCCCGGAGCGCATCGTCCTCTCCCCCGGACCCTGCACCCCTGCGGAGGCGGGGGTGTGCGTGGACGTCATCCGCCGATTCGGCCCGCGCATCCCGCTGCTGGGGGTGTGCCTGGGCCACCAGTGCATCGGTGAGGCCTACGGGGCGGTGGTGGCGGGCGCGGGGGAGATCGTCCACGGCAAGACGAGCCCCATCATCCATGACGGGCGCGGGGTGTTCACCGGCGTGCCCTCGGCCATGGAGGCGATCCGCTACCACTCCCTGGCCATCGTGCCGGACACCGTGCCCGCGGAGCTGGAGGTGACGGCGCGCACCCCGAGCGGCATCATCATGGGTGTGCGCCACCGCACGCACCCGGTGGAGGGCATCCAGTTCCACCCGGAGTCCATCATGACGCTCGAGGGCAAGCGGCTGCTGGCCAACTTCCTGTTCGGTGCGGGCTCGAAGGTGGCCGCATGAGCGCCCAGGAGGCCGTGGTGCGTTGGGAGGGAGAGGTGCCAGGGGTGGATGCCCCCGCATTGAGCGCGTCGGTGGTGGGCGTGCTGGCGGCGCAGGGCTACGCCATCGAGAGTCAGGACACTTCGTGTGTGTGCGGGGTGCGCACGCGGGTGCCCGAGGAGCGCGTCCGGCGCCGGGGCCGCTGGCTGCTGGCACTGGCGAGCGTGCTGCTGCTGGCGAACCTCTACCTGCTCACCAGCACCGACCTGTCCTACGAGTCGGCCTCGCTGCCCATCGTGGCGGCGGTGCTGGTGGGCGGTTGGGGTCTGTCGTGGGCTTTCCGCACCGCGCGCACGGAGCCCCGCTCGGTCCAGGTGCGGCTGGAGGGTACGGCGCCGGCGCTGCGTCTGAGCGTGCGGGGCGATGAGTCGGTGGGCGTTGGCGCCTTCGCTGCGCTGGCGCGCCGGGCGCACCGGGCATCGGCCCGCACAGGAGGAGCGAGATGATCCAGGACGCGCTGCGCGCGCTAATGGCGGGGAAGGACCTCTCGACGGAGCAGGCCGCCGCCGCCGCCAACGAGATCATGAGCGGGGAGGCCACCCCGGCGCAGATCGCCGGGTTCCTGGTGGCACTGCGGCTCAAGGGCGAGACGTCCGACGAGATCACCGGCATGGCCCAGGTGATGCGTGAGAAGGCGCTGCGGGTCCACACCGATGGCCACCTGGTGGACGTGGTGGGCACGGGCGGTGACGGCGTGGGCACCTTCAATATCTCCACCGGCGCTGCGCTGGTGGCAGCGGCCTGCGGGGCGAAGATCGCCAAGCACGGCAACCGCGCCGCCTCCGGCGCCTACGGCACGGCGGACGTGCTGGAGGCCAACGGGGTGAAGCTGGAGCTGCGGCCCGAATCGGTGGCGCGCTGCATCCAGGAGGTGGGCATGGGCTTCATGTTCGCCCCCGCCTTCCACCCGGCCATGCGCTTCGCCGGGCCGGTACGCCGCGAGCTGGGCGTGCGCACTGTGTTCAACATCCTGGGCCCGCTCACCAACCCCGCGGGGGCCGACCACCAGCTGTTGGGGGTCGGCTTCGAGGGTCAGGCCGAGCCCATGGCCAACGTGCTGGCCAAGCTGGGCACCCACCGCTCGTGGGTGGTGCGCGGCGACGACGGCCAGGACGAGCTCTCCATCACCGCCACCACCCAGGTGTGGGAGGTGGCCCACGGCAAGGTGCGCCACTTCACTGTGAGCCCGGAGGACGCGGGGCTGGGCCGTGCGAGCCTGGCCGACATCAAGGCGCCCGACGCCGAGACGGCCAAGGGCATGCTGGTGCGCGCGCTGGGGAAGGAGCCGTGCGCACCGCGCGATGCGGTGCTGCTGAACGCCGCGGGGGCGCTGGTGGTTGCCAACAAGGTGGCCGACCTGCGCGCGGGCGTGTCGATGGCCAAGGAGGCCATCGACACGGGTGAGCCCCTGGCGCTGCTGAGGCGCTTGGCCGCACTGAGCCAGAGCCTGGACTAGGACTCTCACACGGGATAAGACATGGCCACCGGCACCATCCTCGACACCATCCTGGAGCACAAGCGCGCGGAGGTCGCGCGTCACAAGCGCGAGACGCCGCTCTCGGCGCTGGAGGCTGCCGTCAAAGAGGCAGACTTCCCGCTGAACCTCTCGGGTGCGCTGTGGGGCGAGCAGGTGCGGCTCATCGCCGAAGTAAAGAAGGCATCCCCCTCCAAGGGACTCATCGCCCCGCACTTCGATCCCGTGGCCCAGGCGCGTCTGTACGCGGAGAACGGCGCGGCTGCCGTCTCGGTACTGACGGAGGTGGACCACTTCCAGGGCTCACTGGAGCACCTGCGCGCGGTAAAGGCCGCTGTGGCCCGCGAGGGGCTGCCGGTGCTGCGCAAGGACTTCTTGTACGACCCCTACCAGATCTACGAGGCGCGCGCCGCCGGCGCCGACGCGGCGCTGCTCATCGTGGCGATGCTGGAGCCCGGGCAGCTGGCCGAGATGATGGCGGCGGCCCATGGCATCTGGCTCCAGACGCTGGTGGAGGTGCACTCCGAGGCTGAGCTGGAGACGGCGCTGGGGGCCGGGGCGGAGATCATCGGCGTAAACCACCGGGATCTTAAGACATTCACCATGGACATGGGCCTGGCCCTGCGGCTGCGTCCCCTGATACCCCCCGATAGGATGGTGGTGGCGGAGAGCGGTATCCACACCGCGGACGACGTACGCCCCCTCAAGGCGGCGGGCATCAACGCGGTACTGGTGGGGGAGGCGCTGATGACCGCGCCAGACCCTGCTGCGCGGGTGCGGGAGCTGGCGGGCGTCGAGCGCGCCCCAGGAGTGGAGAGAAGATGACCCACGTGAAGATATGCGGCTTCCAGACTGCCGAACCGCTCATCGCTGCCGTGGAGGCAGGGGTGGACGCGGTAGGGCTGGTGTTCGTCCCCTCGGCGCGCCGACGCCTCACCATCAATCAGGCCGCCGGGGTGCTGGACGGGGTGCGCGCTGCCGTGGGCGCTCGCATGCCGGAGTTATGGGGCCTCTTCGCCGACCAGCCCGCCGACGAGGTGAACACCGCCGTCGACGCCCTGGGCCTGAGCGGGGTGCAGCTGTGTGGGGCTGAGGGTATGGCCTACGCTGCGGGGCTGCGGCCCGTGACCATCGCCAAGGTGGTGAGCGTGGACCCGCAGGTGCCGTATCAGGCGCAGCTCCCACGCATCATGACGCTCCAGCAGCGCCACCGCTTGGCGGGGCATCGCATCGTCCTGGACACCAAGGTGGCGGGCGAGTTCGGCGGCACGGGCCAGCGCTTCGACTGGGGCCTGGCGGGTGAGCTGGCCCAGGCCTTCGACCTGACCCTGGCGGGCGGACTCACGCCGGAGAACGTGGGCGAGGCCGTCACGAGGGTGCGCCCTTGGGGCGTTGATACCTCTTCGGGAGTGGAGACGGACGGGGAGAAGGACCCAGCCAAGGTGTGGGACTTCATGCGGGCCGTCCGTGAGGTGGACGCGGCGCGCGCCCCGCGCGGTCTGCGCCGCCTCCTTTCCCGGAGCCGCGCATGAGCACCACTAGCCAGAACCTGCCCGACGCCCATGGGCGCTTCGGGGCATTTGGTGGCCAGTACGTGCCGGAGACGCTAATGGCGGCGCTGGCAGAGTTGGAGGCCGCCTACAAGGCGGCGCGCTCAGACCCCGCCTACGAGGCGGAGTTGGCGGGGCTGCTGCGCACCTACGTGGGGCGCCCCACGCCGCTCTACCACGCCAAGCGGCTCACCGCCGAGGCGGGCGGCGCGCAGATCTATCTCAAGCGCGAGGACCTGGCCCACACCGGTGCGCACAAGATCAACAACGCGCTGGGGCAGGCGTTGCTCGCCGTGCGCATGGGCAAGAAGCGCATCGTGGCTGAGACGGGTGCGGGCCAGCACGGTGTGGCGACGGCGACGGTGTGCGCCATGCTGGGGCTGAACTGTGTCGTGTACATGGGCACCGAGGACATGCGCCGGCAGGAGCCCAACGTGTTCCGCATGCGGATGCTGGGCGCCGAGGTGCGGGGGGTGACAGCCGGTACGCGCACCCTGAAGGAGGCGGTCTCCGAGACGATCCGCGACTGGGTGACCAACGTAGCGGACACTCACTACATCATCGGCTCGGTGGTGGGCCCGCACCCCTACCCCATGATGGTGCGCGACCTGCAGACGGTGCTGGGCCACGAGGCCCGCGCGCAGATGCTGGAGGCCACCGGCGCGCTGCCAGACGTGGCCGTCGCCTGCGTGGGCGGCGGCTCCAACTCCATGGGCCTCTTCCACC
>JAYNIL010000009.1:3577-54158 GCA_038109085.1 Chloroflexota bacterium | reverse complement strand
GGCGTGGCCGTGCTGCGCGGGCTGCTGGCAGCGCCCGACCCGGAGGCCGCGGCGCGGGGCATCCGGCAGGCCATCGACGCGGCGTGGGCCGAGCGCCCAGCCATCCGGAGGCGCGCGTGATACGGGTCATCGTCAACGGCCAGGAACGCGAGATGGCGGGCCCACAGAGCGTGGCCACCTACCTGGAGGGGCTGGGCCTCGCCGGGCGGTTCGTGGCCGTCGCGCGCAACGGTGAGGTGCTGGAGCGCGAGGCCTTCGCCTCAGTCACCATCGAGGACGGCGACCGCCTGGAGGTGGTGCGCCCCGTGGGCGGCGGCTAGAGCAGCGCCAGGGCGGCGACGCCCCCCACGATGAGCGCCGTGGAGAAGGTCTTTAGAGCCACGGTGCGCCGGTCCAGCGGCTCGCTGAGCAGTGATGAGCCCATCTTGGAGAGCACCAGCGTCAGCGCCAGCACCACCAGCGGGCGCACCGAGGTGACGGCGCTCACCACGCTCACCGGCCCCAGGCTCACCGCCACCACGAACAGCAGCGCGGCCAAGGGGGCCATGATGCCCTCGGTGAGCACCAACATCCGCATGGCGGCCCCGTTGCGCGCCAGCCCCATCAGGATGCGCAGCGCCGGGCCCCGGCCGATGAGCGCCACGACGCCGATGCCCATGCCGATGGCGCGCACGCCCTGGATGGGCAATGGGGCCATGAAGTCCGTGGCCTCCTTGCTGGCCACGTGCGCCAGGCCCATGAGCATCGCCGCCCCGGTGAGCACCGCCAGCGCTCGCCCGCGCGCCACCTCGAAGATGCCCTGGCCGGGGCGCATGGACACCAGCCCCGCCCCGCCCACCACCGCCAGCACGGCGGCCCACTGGGCGGGCGAGAGCGACTCCCCGAAGAAGAGCACCGCCACCAGTGCGGCGTAGATGGGCGCGGTCATCTGGATGGGGGTGGCGCGGGAGACCTCCTCCAGCGCCAGGCCGTAGAAGAACAGGAGCAGCGCCACGGCCCACAGCCCACCCGAGGCCAGCGCCCAGGCGAGGCCCGCCGGATTGGAGAAGTCCTCCCACGGCACGCCCACGGCCCAGGCGATGAGGAAGAAGACCAGGGCCACGGGGGCCTGGATGAGCCCGAAGGCCAGGGTGAATACGCGCGCCGAGGGGAAGTGGTGGACGATGAGCCGCTTGTCCAGCACGGTGACGATGGCGAAGAGCGTCGTGCTGGTGAGCGCGACGTACACCCAGTTCACGGACACTCCTCCGGTGGCGGACGGGGCCAGGGCCCCTGGCGGCCATGCTAGGCAGCGCCCTCGCACGTGTCAAAGTCTAGCGCGCGAGGCCACGTAGGCAATCACCCGTTGGGGTGAGGAACCGCCCCGCCCGCACCTTCCCTCCCCGCCGTCCCTGAGTTGTGAGCCTCTCCCCCCGTCCGTAGAATGGGCCCCGTACCCGCCGCAACCGCGGCCGGAGGGGCCCGTTGCCTGCCACCCCGAAGACGTCCTCCAAGAAGCCCGCTACCTTGGGCGCCCTCAAGCGCTCCGGCTATGCGCCGGTGCCCGTGCGCGAGGAGCTGCGCCGCAACCTCATTGCCCGCATGCGCTCCGGCGAGCCCCTATTCCCCGGCGTGGTGGGGTACGAGGACACCGTCATCCCCCAGATAGAGAACGCGCTGCTGGCGGGCCAGGACATCATCCTGCTCGGCGAGCGCGGACAGGCCAAATCGCGCATCATCCGCTCCCTGGTGGAGCTGCTGGACCCGGAGATCCCCATCGTCAAGGGCTCCGAGGTGAACGATGACCCGCTGGCACCCATCTCGCGCTACGCCATCGACCTCATCGCCGCCGAGGGCGACGACACCCCCGTCGAGTGGGTGGGGCGCGAGCACCGCTACGGCGAGAAGCTGGCCACCCCCGACATCTCCATCGCCGACCTCATCGGCGACGTGGACCCCATCCGAATCGCCGAGGGGCGCTACCTGTCCGATGAGCTGGCCATCCACTACGGCCTGATACCTCGCTCCAACCGGGGCATCTTCTGCATCAACGAACTGCCGGACCTGGCCGAGCGCATCCAGGTGGGCCTGTTCAACCTGATGGAGGAGCGGGACGTGCAGATAAAGGGCTACCGCGTGCGGCTGCCCCTGGACATTTTCGTCATGGCTTCGGCCAACCCGGAGGACTACACCAACCGCGGGCGCATCATCACCCCGCTCAAGGACCGCTACGGGGCGCAGATACGCACCCACTACCCCAAGCAGGTGGCCCACGAGGTCGCCATCATGGAGGCGGAGCGCACCCGCTTCCCCGACACCGACGCCATGCTCCAGGTGCCGAACTACATGGCCGAGCTGGTGGCCGAGTTCACGGCCATCGCCCGCCGGCACCAGGAGATCAACCAGCGCTCCGGCGTGAGCGTGCGCGTGTCCATCGCCAACTACGAGACGGTGCTGGCCAACGCCGTGCGCCGCGCCATCCTCTTCAACGAGGAGCAGGCGGTTCCGCGCCCTACGGACCTGGGCTACATCATCGCCTCCACCCTGGGCAAGGTGGAGCTGGAGACGATGGAGGAGGGCCGCGAGGGCAAGGTGCTGGACGAGATAGCCAAGCGCGCGGCGCTGGCCGTCTTCGAGCGCCTTCTGGGGAAGGTTGACCTGGACCCGGTGGTGGAGGCCTTCGAGTCGGGCGAGGCGGTGGAGGTGGGCGCCGAGGCGCCATCAGCCCTCTACGTGCAGGCGCTGGGCCGCGTGAATGGCATGAGCGCAGCCCTCAAGGCCCTCGGCGCCGCCGGCTCCCCCGCTGCTCAGGCATCTGGCATGGAGCTGGTGCTGGAGGGGCTGCACCTGACGCGCCGGCTCAATCGCGACAGGGTCGAGGCGGGCTACCGCTACCACGCCTAGCACCGCCCCAGCGCCCCGGCGCATCACACCTGAAACAGACCCCGCTCAGGAGGCCCGTCCCGCATGGCAGAAGAAGCGCAGTACGACGTCGTTATCATCGGAGGCGGTGCGGCGGGCCTTGCCGCCGCGGTCTACACCACGCGCGCCATGCTCAAGACGCTGGTCATCGAGCGCCAGGGCCTGGGTGGGCAGATCCTGCTCACGGGCGACATAGAGAACTACCCCGGCTTCCCCAACGGCGTCGACGGCCCGGAGCTGGCCCAGAGCTTCGAGCAGCAGGCCACCCGCTTCGGGGCCAAGTACGCCTTCGACTCGGTGAAGTCTCTGGACGCCTCCGGGGAGGTGAAGAAGGTGGTGGGCGACGAGGCCACCTACACCGCGCGGGCGGTCATCATCGCCTCGGGCGGTGAGCACAACAAGCTGGAGGTGCCCGGGGAGGACGCCTTCTCCGGCCGGGGCGTCTCCTACTGCGCCACCTGCGATGGCAACTTCTTCAAGGGCATGGACGTGACGGTGGTGGGCGGTGGCGATGCGGCTCTGGACGAGGGGCTCTACCTCACGCGATTGGCCAAGACCGTGACGGTGGTGCACCGGCGCGATGAGCTGCGGGCCACCAAGGTGCTCCAGCAGCGCGCCTTCGACACCCCCAACATGTCATTCGTGTGGGACACCGTGGTGGAGGAGATCAAGGGCAACGGGGCCGTAGGCTCCATCGCCGTGAAGAACCTCAAGACCGGGGAGACGAGCGAGCGGCCCACCGAGGGCTTGTTCATCTACATCGGCTTCCACCCCAACAACGAGTTCATGCGCGGCGTGGTGGAGCTGGACGCGGCCGGCCACGTGGTGACCGACCTGCTGATGCGCACCAACGCCGACGGCGTGTTCGCCGCGGGCGATGTGCGCCAACACTCGGAGCGCCAGCTGGGTGCCGCCGTGGGCGATGGCATCACCGCAGCGCTCTCCGCCTACAAGTACCTCGCCGGCGATTGAACCTGGCCCCATCCCCCGCACCAGAGGCCCCGGCGCACGCCGGGGCCTCTTCTTTGACACCCGCCCAGGGCCCGCCTAACCTTCGGGCACCCCCACGGTAGGAGCGCGCGCATGTCCATCGGCTGGGCCATCGTCAGCACGGGCCGTCACCCCGATACCAAGATGGCCCCCGCCATCGCCGCCGCGCGTGATGCCCACGTGGCAGCCGCCGTCAGTCGCGATGCGGGCCGGGCCCGCGCCTTCACGGACAAGCACGGCGGGACGCCCTACACCGACCTGACGGCCGCGCTGGCGGACCCCGCCGTGGACGCCGTCTACATCGCCTCGCCCAACTTCCTGCACCGCCAGCACACCGAGGCCGCCGCCGCCGCGGGCAAGCACGTGCTGGTGGAGAAGCCCATCGCCACCACCGTGGCCGACGCCGAGGCGATGGTGGCCGCGTCCGCCCAGGCCGGCGTGCATCTGGGTGTGGGCTTCCACCTGCGCACCCACCCGGGGCACGTGCGCTTGCGCGCGCTGGTGGCCGAGGGTGCGCTGGGCACCGTCTCCCTGGCGGAGGCCAACTGGGGCCGGGGCACCGTGGGGCAGGTGAAGCCGCCCCCGCGCGCCGCGCTCCAGGCCTGGTGGGACGACCCGGCCAAGGTGGGCGCGGGGGCGTTCATGGCCACGGGCGTACACTGCGCCGACCTGCTGCGCTTCGTGCTGGACGACGAGGTGAGTGAGGTGAGTGCGCTCATCGACGCCACCGAAGCAGCGCCCTTGGAGGAGCTGGTGGCCCTCACGCTACGGTTCCGGAGCGGGGCCCTGGCCACGGTGATGACCGGACGGCGCACGCCGGGCTACCCGCACAACGACTTGGCCGTCTACGGCTCCGGCGGTGCCGCGCGGATGGCCGGGAGCATCGAGATGAGCCGCCAGGGGACGTTGAGCGTGCAGACCCAGGCGGTGCAGGAACAGATGGACTACGGGCCGCCCGACGGGCTGGAGCCCTACACCCTGCAGGTGGAGGCGTTCTGCGCCGCCATGCGTGGCGAGGGGCGCCCCGCCGCAACGGGTGAGGATGGCCTCGCCGCCGCGCGCATCACCGAGGCGATGGTGCGCTCAGCGCGCACGGGCCAGCGGGTGCGCCTAGACTAGGCGCTGGTGGAGCTGGACACCGTCAGGGTGAACAGGGCGACGGCCACCAGCACACCGCCGCCCGCCGCTCGCGCACCGGAGGAGCGTGCGTTGCGGTAGAGCACCACGCCGCCGAAGATACCGGTGGCGCCAGCAAACACCATCGCAACCCGCAGCGGGAATCCCCAGTCCATCGCGGCCTACTTCACTGAGCGCTTCTCACCCTTGGACGCTGGGGGCGCCCGTTCGGTTCCGGCAACGAAGAAGGGGCGCCCGTAGGCGCCCCTTGGCATGAGCCGTATCGTCCCGGTGGCCTAGTGGCCGCCGCACCCACAGGAGCCACCGCAGGCGCACCCGCCGCCGGAAGTCGCGATGTTCGGGTTGGTGATGACGAACCCGGAGCGCATCAGGCCCTCGGAGTAGTCGATCTCCGCCCCGTCCAGCAGGGGGGCCGAGTCCACATCGGCGATGACCTTCACGTTGGACTCGAAGAGGACCAGGTCATCCTCGCTCGCGCCCTCCTCCAGGGCCAGCATGTACTGGGCACCATGGTTGTTGGGGACCACAATGACACGCAGAGCACCGGAGGGCTGCCCCTCCTCTACCAGGATGGCCTTGAGCTTCTCGCTAGCGGTTTCAGTAACCGTGATCATGTTCTCTCCTCGCGCCGCCCGTTGGAACGTCGGGGTGGCATGCGCACCACATTGGGTAGGTCGTTCTAGGCTAGCAGCCGCCTCGCGCGCGCGTCAACGCACGCAATGCCCGTGCACTGGCCGGTTCAGCACGTGCGGGCGCATCGAATCGCGGCGAGATGGGGTGTGTGTATGCACGTATTGTGTCAGCCGGGAGGAGACGCTATACTCATTTGTGCAAAGATTCACAGACGGTGCCGCATCCCCAAGGAGACGTTATGACCCTGGACGAGTTGGATGTGAAGCTGATCAATCTGCTGCAGAAGGATGGGCGCGCCTCGAACATCGAGCTGGCCCGTCAGGCCGGCGTGAGCGAGGGCACCGTGCGCCGCCGCTTCCGCACCCTGGTGAACGACAACGTGCTGCGCGTGGTGGCCATCCCCGACCCAGCCAAGCTGGGCCGCGGCACCACAGCCCTCATCGGCCTGCAGGTGGACCCGGCCGAGGTAGAGCCCGCTGCCGCCGCGCTGACCGGCATCCCCGAGGTGCAGTACGTGTCCGTGACCACCGGCGCCTACGACATCTTCGTGTGGGTGGCCATGTCTTCCCCGGAGGAGCTCTCCCAGTTCCTGCGCGGGCGCATCGGTGCCATCAAGGGCATCCGCCGCACCGAGACCTTCGTCAACCTGTCGGTGAAGAAGAACGCCGGCGGCCCCAGCCCCTTCGCGGCCAGCTAACTCACACATCTGCATGTGCGTCTGCCGGTAGAAACACGGCGGGCGCGCATGCTACACTCGGGCCGCCCCGCGGGGGCGAACCACCAGGAGGGTGCATCCAACATGGCCTACGTCATCACCGAACCCTGTACCGACGTCAAGGACGCCTCGTGCGTGGACGTCTGCCCTGTGGACTGCATTTACGAGGGCGAACACCAGTACTTCATCAACCCCGATGAGTGCATCGACTGCGCCGCCTGCGAGCCGGTCTGCCCCGTGGCGGCCATCTTCTCCGCCGACGCGGTGCCCGCCGACCAGGCCAAGTTCATCCAGTCCGCCGTGGACTTCTTCGCCAGCAAGTAGTCCCCGTCCCGCACCAACGAGAAGAGCCGGCCCGATGGGCCGGCTCTTTGGCGTTCATAGGAACAGGCGCCTAGCCGCCCAGGCTGTCCAGCACCGCCTCCACCGAGCCCAGCAGGCAGGTGAAGATGGGCACGTCGCGCTCGGTGTAGGGGCGCTGCTCGGCGGTGCGCAGGTCCATGATCAGGTCCAGGAACCGGCGCGGGTCCGAGGCCTCGAAGCCCAGGACGAACTCCTGGTCGTCCAGGCCGTAGGAGTAGGTGGTGTGGATCTTCACGTCGGGGTAGCGGTGCCCCACGGCGAAGTGCTCCTCCATCATCCGCTGGCGTTCGTCCTGGGAGAGCTGGTACCAGCCGTGGGTCTTGATGAAGGGGTAAACGAACAGGTAGGGGCGGTTCATGGGCCGCACCCGCGTCCGCGACTCAGAGCCCTCGTGCTCGTGCTCGTTGACGTAGATGCTCCGGCGCGTGAGCGCCAGGTACGAGTGCGCGATGTCCAGGTAGGCGCCCAGGCGGGTTGACGCGACGGCGGTGGCCAGGCGCTGTACCCCCTCCAGGTCCGGGCTCACCCACCAGAGCATGAGGTCGGCATCGCCCCGCATGCCCATGAGGGTGTAGGCCTTGACCATCATCCCCTCTTCGGCGGCCTTGGCCAGTACCCCGGCCAGCTCCCGCTTGGACTCGGCGCGCTCCTGCTCGGGCAGGCGGCGCCAGGCCCTATCGAGCTTGTAGAAGGTGTACTTGACCACCTGGGTGGGCATCTCGCTGGTCATGGAGGCCTCCGCGTGCTGCTGGGTCAACCCTATCATCGCCCCTGGCGCGCACCCCGAACACCGGGTTAGCCATCAAACCCGCCGTGAGCCCGCTACAATGAGGGCGTCTCCCAGGAGCACGTCATGACCCCACCCCTCGCAGTCCTGCTTATCCTCGCCGCCGCGCTGACGCTGGCGGGCTGTGGCGCCGGGGACACCCGCGCGCCCGGCGAGGTGCGCCTGGACACGCCAGACCTGGTCATCAGCGCCTACCAGGGCGCCGAGACGCTGGGCGGCGATGAGGTGGCGCTCTCGACTCTGCTTGCCCAGGGCAAGCCGGTGGTGGTGAACTTCTGGGCGGCCCTCTGTCCCCCCTGCCGGGCGGAGATGCCCGACTTCCAGGAGGTGGCCGCCAAGCGCGCCCACGAGGTGACGGTGCTGGGCGTGGACATCGGCCCCCAGGTGCTGCTGGGCTCGCGCGAGCAGGGTCAGGCGCTGCTGGCGGAGTTGGGCATCACCTACCCCGCTGGCACCACCTTCGATGACGCCGTCACGCGCAACTTCAAGGTGCTGGGCATGCCCACCACCCTCTTCTTCTACCCGGACGGGCGGCTGCTGCGCTCCTGGAGCGGGCTGATGCCCCGCGAGAAGCTGGAGGAGCTCATCGACCAGCTCCTGGCCGGGTAAGCCTTCCCCCCTGCCCTATCATGGGCCGAGGCCCATGAGCGAGTACCCCGCCAATCAACCCCCCACCTACGGGCGCTGCCAGTGCATCGGCTTGCCTCTTGGCGCCGCACTGGTACCGGCCGTCCTGCTGGCGCCCGCGGTCTTCAGCCCGGCCTAGTGCCCGTGGCTGGGCATGTGCCCCGTTGGGCCGCCGCTTAGGTACTTGTCTGGGTCGGCGGCGAAGGCGGTGCGGCAGCCGGGGCCGCAGAAGTAGTAGGTCTTGCCGGCGTGCTCATGGGTGCCGCCGCGCGGGCTCGCCTTCTGCACGCTCATGCCGCACACCGGGTCCACCGCGCTCTCGCCCGGCTTACCGAAGATAACGTCCATCTGGGTCATCGCATCTCCTCCTGGGGTCAGTGCCCGTCGCGCCAGCGGCGCAGGCGCAGGCTGTTGCTCACCACCGACACCGAGCTGAGGGCCATGGCCAGGGCCGACAGCATGGGGTTCAGAAACCCCGATTCCCCGAGGGCCCAGCCCAGCCCCGCAGGCACGCCACCCTCGCCCACCAGCACGTACAGCAACCCCGCCGCCACGGGTATCAGCACGATGTTGTAGCCGAATGCCCAGGCCAGGTTCTGCCGGATGGTGCGTATCGTCGAGCGGGAGAGGCGGATGGCCCCGGCCACCCCACGCACGTCCGCGTGCATCAGCGCGATGTCCGCCGCCTCGATGGCCAAGTCCGTCCCGGTGCCGATGGCGATGCCCACATCGGCCTGGGCCAGGGCAGGTGCATCGTTCACCCCGTCGCCCACCATGGCCACGCGGTGCCCCTCGGTCTGCAGGCGCTTCACCTCCTCGGCCTTCTGGAAGGGCAGCACCTCGGCCAACACCCGGCGGATGCCGAGCTCGGCGGCGATGGCCTCGCCCGTGGCGCGGGTGTCACCGGTGAGCATCACCACCTCCACCCCCAGTGCCCGCAGGCGCGAGACCGCCTCGACGGATTCGGGCCGGACGGCGTCGGCAACGCCCAACACGCCCAGTGGCGCATCGTCACGCAGCACCACCAGGGGCGTGCGTCCCTTCTCAGACAGCAGCCTGACGGCGGAAGCCACAGCGGAACCAAGCTCCAGGTTCGCCTGGCGCACTAGGTTCACGCCGCCCACGGTGATGGACTCACCATCCACCACGGCGCGCACGCCCAGCCCCGGCGCCGACTGGAAGTCCGCGGCCTCCCGTGGCTCGATGCCGCGCTCGCGTGCTCCCGCCACCACGGCCCCCGCCAACGGGTGCTCCGAGCGTGCCTCCACCGCCGCGGCCAGGCGCAGCAGCTCCTCGTCTGAGGTCGAGCCCTGGGCAAGCACGTCGGTCAGCTGCGGGTGACCCATGGTGAGTGTGCCCGTCTTGTCGAAGATGACCACGTCCACCTTGTGTGCCTGCTCCAGCGCCTCGGCCCCGCGCACCAGCACCCCGGCGCGCGCACCGGCGCTGGTGGCGACCATGATGGCCGTGGGTGTCGCCAGGCCCAGAGCGCACGGACAGGCGATGATGAGCACCGCGATGGCATTCAGCATCGCCAGTGAGCCCGCGGGCTCCGGCCCCCAGATGAGCCACACCACGAAGGTGAGCGCGGCGGCGGCAAGCACCGCGGGTACGAACACCGCCGCGACCCGGTCGGCCAGGCGCTGTATGGGGGCCTTGGAGCCCTGCGCATGCTGAACCAGCCGGATGATCTGCGCCAGCGCTGTCCCGCCCCCCACCTGCGTGGCGATGAACGTCAGCGCGCCGGTCAGGTTCACGGTGCCGCCGAACACGCCATCGCCCGGCCCCTTCTCCACCGGCAGGCTCTCGCCGGTGAGCATCGATTCATCAACCCCGGTGCGGCCCTCGTAGATGGTGCCATCGGTGGGGATGCGCTCGCCGGGGCGCACCCGCACCGCATCGCCCACGGTCAGGTCCGCCGCGGGCACCTCGGTCTCCACGCCATTCCGCAGCACGCGGGCCGTGCGGGGCTGCAGGCCCATCAGGGCCCGTATCGCATCGGACGCGCTCCCCTTGGCCCGCGCCTCCAGCACCCGGCCCAGCAGTATCAGCGCGATGATGGTTGCCGAGATGTCGAAGTACGTCTCCTCCGTCCCGCCCCCCAGCGCCCCGAAGAGGGTGGCGTAGACGCTGTAGACGAAGGCCACGGAGGTACCGAGGGCGATGAGGGTGTTCATATTGGAGGTGCGGCGGCGCGCCGCTCCCCACGCGCTCACGTAGAACTCACGTCCGGCCCACACCTGCACGGGGGTGGCGAGGGCCATCGCCAGCACGTTCACCCAGCGCATGCCCAGGGCATCGCGCACGGGCGGGGTGAACATCAGCGCCATGATGAACGCGGCGGTCACCACGCTCACCAGGGTTCGCACCCCCAGACGACGCACTTCGGCCCGGCGCGAGAGACGATCCATCTCGGCCTCCAGCGCATTGGCCCCCTCCGCCGCGCCGGGGGTGAAGCCGGCTGCACCCAGCGCCGCGCGCAGGTCCGCCACGCTCAGGGCACCCGGCACGTAGGTCACCACCACCTGCGCCGTGGCTGCGCTGGCCGTCGCCGAAAGCACTCCGTCCAGGCCCGCGCACGCCGCCTCGGCGCGCGCGGCCTGCGCGGCGTCGTCGATACCTGGCACGCTGATGGCCGTGCGCTCATGGCCTAGGCCATAGCCCACGCCCGTGACCGCCCGTTCCAGCGCCGCCACGCCAACGGAAGCCGGGTCGTAGGCGATGCTAGCGGTCTCGTTGGCCAGGTTCACCGACACCTCGCCCACCCCGCCGGTGCGTCCCAGCGCGCCCTCCACGGTGCTCACGCACGAAGCGCAGGTCATCCCCTCGATGGGCAAGACGACGTGGCGCAGTTTCTTGGGCGCATCCGTAGAGTTCGTCATGACTAGCGCTCCTTCACCCCGTACAGGTCCATCAGCTCGCCCACCACCTGCTCCTCACGACCCTCCCGGAGCCCCTCCACCACGCAGGAACGCAGGTGGCCCTCCAGCAGTAGCGCCTCGAACTTCTCCAGCGCGCGGCGCACCGCGTGGGTCTGCTTGAGCACATCCACGCAGTAGGTATCGGCCTCCACCATCCGACGGATGCCATCCACGTGGCCGGAGATGTAGGCGAGGCGCTTGAGCGCCTGGGTCTTCACGTCATCGAGCATGGCGGCTCCTGATGGTGTATGACCCCTACCCAGGGGGTAGGGGTCAGCCTACGACGCGTCATCAGCCGGTGCAATGGCTATACTGGCGTCATGCTGCAAGACCCCACGCTCCGCACGGGTTACCTGGTGATGCTGGCGCTGCCGGTTTCCGCCGTCATCGCGCTGGTGCTGGTGTTCGCGGCAGGTTGGCCGCTATGGGCCGGTCTGGTGCTGCTGGCGGCGCTGGACGGTGCGCTGTTGGGCGCGCTGTGGGTGTGGGCGCGCAGACGCCGGAGGGACTAGAGCGGGACGTCCCACACGGGATACCACTCCTGGGTATCGCCGTGGACGGGGATCGCCTTGCGGGTGGCTGCTGCCATCCGCACCTCCAACGCGTGGTCGCGCTCCTGCTCCCCCGCCGCCGGGTCCGGAACGAAGGGCGTGAACGCCTTAATGCGCGGCTGGTAGAGCCAGTAGAGCCGCCGTCCATTCCAGGTCAGGGGCACGGCCACCGCCAGCACCCGGGGCAGCAGGCCAGTGGCCTCCAGCACCGGGCCCAGGCCGACGAGCGCCTCGGCCACGCCAGCCACGCCCTGCCCCTCCACCGTGAGCCAACCGAAGCCCTGCGCGTCGGTGCTCACCTGCACGCGCCCGCCGCCAGGGGCACGCTGAGAGCAGGCGCGCACAAGCTCCGCGGCAAGCGCCTCGGCCGACTGCTCAGAGGTGGGGCGCACCAACAGCCCCGCGCTGCCAGCGCCCACCGTGTCCAACTCACCCTCGATGAGCGGTGCGGCGCGTCCGAGGGCGGCGAAGGCCTGGGGCCAGCCCATGCCGCGCTTGATGGCGGAGCGGAAGAAGCACATGGCTAGCCCAGCTGCTTGAGCTGGCGCTCCATCTCCTGCAGGCGCAGGATCCGCCGCTCCATGGTGGGGTGTGTGGAGAAGAGGGACGCGAACCCATCGCCCACCGCAGGCATTATGAAGAAGGCGTTTGCCGACCCGGCCTTGCGCAGGTCCGTGCGCGGCACGCCGGACAGGCCGCCTTGGATGCGCTGGAGCGCCGAGGCCAGGGCCAGGGGCTCGCGGGTGAGCACCGCGGCGCCGCGGTCAGCAGCGTATTCACGGTAACGGGAGAGGGCGGCCACCAGCAACTGGCTCACGAACCAGACCACGATGGTCACCAGGTAGACCAGCATCATCACATTGCCGGAGTTGTCGTTGCTGCGCCGCCGCATGCCGCCGAACAGGCTGGACCAGAAGAGCCAGCTCATGAGGGTGGCGGCCACCATGGAGAAGAAGGACGCGTAGGTCATCACCACCACATCACGGGTACGGATGTGGCTGATCTCGTGGGCAAGCACCGCCCGCAGCTGGCGCTCATCCAGCAGGTCCATCAGGCCGGTGGTGACGGCGACCGTCGCCCCCTTCACCGAGCGGCCCGTGGCGAAGGCGTTGGGCGCGCTCATCTGGGAGACGGCCACCTTGGGCTTGGGGATGCCCGCGCCCATGGCCAGCTCCGCCACCATGGCGTGCAGGCGGGGATAGGCGGCCTCGTCCACCACCTTGGCCCGCATGGCGTAGAGCACCATCTTGTCGGAGAGCCACAGCTGCACCAGCACCAGCAGGCCCACGGCCACCAGCCAGGGGGTGTAGCCCAGGCCCCACAGCACCCAGACGAACAGGCCGTACACGCCGCCCAGCAGCAGCATGGTGACCCACATGCGCGTACGCAGTTGGTTGTCCCGCCCGAAGTTGGTGGGGGTGAAGTTCTGCATGCCTGGCTCCGTTCCGGGCGCTCAACGGCGCCACGGGCCCATTGTACCGGAGCGGGCCCCGGCGCGTCGGGGATTCTTAGCCGCGCAGCGCGGCCATGGCCGCGCGGAAGCCAGGCGCCGCGCCCTCCAGCACCTGCTGAGGTACGCAGTAGGAGATGCGGAAGTAGCCTTCCATGCCGAACCCACGCCCCGGCACCACCAGCACGCCGTGGCGCGCCAACGCCTCCACCAGCCGCAGCTCATCGGCCACGGGGGAGCGGGGGAAGAGATAGAAGGCCCCGCCGGGCCGAACCAGCTCGTACCCCGCCTCCTCTAGCACACCGCACAGGTAGTCGCGCTTGGCCTGGTAGTCGGCCACGTCCACGCTCACGCCCTGCAGGCCAGCCACGGCGCGTTGCATCAGCGCTGGGGCGTTCACGAACCCCAGCACCCGGTTGCAAAACACCAACGCGTCCACCAGCTCGACCGCGCCGGGGCAGTCCGGGTGGACGGCCAGGTAGCCGATGCGCTCGCCCGGCAGCGCCAGGTCCTTGGAGTGGGAGGTGGCGGTGATGGTGAGCGGGTAGACGTGCTGGGGGAAGGGGTAGTCCAGCCCGTCGAAGATGATGCGCCGGTACGGTTCATCCGAGAGCAGGTACACCTGGGTGCCCAGCTCGGCGCTCCGGCGTTCCAGCACCGCCGCCAACGCCTGCACGAAGGATGCCGGGTAGACCGCTCCGGAGGGGTTGTTGGGGGAGTTGAGCAGCACCACCCGCGTGCGCGGGCCGATGGCCTTCTCAATGGCGGCCAGGTCCGGGATGAAGTCTGGCCCACAGGGCACCACCACGGGCTTCGCCCCGTGGTTGGCCGCGTAGAACAGGTACTCGGCGAAGAACGGTGCCAGGATGATGACCTCATCCCCCGGCTCGCACAGCGCGTGCAGCGCCACGTTAAGCGCACCGCCCGCCCCCACTGTCATCACCACGTGCTGCGGACCGTAGCCCAGGCCCGTCTCGGCGGCAAGCGATGCGGCGACGGCGACGCGCGTCTGCGGGTAACCGGCGTTGGGCATGTAGCGGTGGCTGCCCGGCACGGGTTCACTCACCAGCCTACGCATCAGCTCGTTGAAGGCGGCGGGCGGCTCGGCCACGGGGTTGCCCAGGGAGAGGTCGAAGACGTTCTCCTCGCCCCGCTCTCGCTTGAGCGCGATGCCCTGCTCGAACATGCGCCGGATCCACGACGACCCAGCCATCTGCTCCCTGATGTTCCTGGCAATGCCCACGCGCGCCTCCTTAACGGCCGCCCCGCAGCATAGAAGGCGCCGCTTGCGGGCGGCAACGGCCCTGCCCGTCTGCTACCATGCCCCGACATCCAACGACGAGGTGAGCCCGTGCCAGCCCAGATGGGGAAGCGCTTCGAGGACGCCGCACTAGGCGCCCAGTACATGATCACCAAGGGGGGCGACGGCGAGCTCTCCTGTGTGGAGGCCCCCGCCGGGGAGGCCAACGCCCTGGGCAAGCGCTACGTGGACGAGGCCACCGGCATCACGGTGCTGTGCACCAAGGCGGGCAAGGCGCGCTTGTGCTGCAACGGGGTGCCCATGGAACTGCTGGCCGCCAAGAGCATGCCCTCGTCTGATTAGCAGGCAACGGCGGCTAGGGCAACCACTCGTACAGGTGGTAGTGCTCCGCGCTCATGCCCAGCGCCTCGTACACCCGCTGCGCCCGCTGGTTGGTCTTGTCCACATACAGGCGCAGCCCCACCAGCCCCGGCGTGCCCTCCACCAGCGAGCGCAGGTGCGCGTACAGCGCCCGGAACGCCCCCCGCTGGCGCCAGGCGGGCTCCACGTACACCGAGTGCATCCACAGCACGGTGCCGTTGCGCCAGTCCGACCACTCGGGGACGGTCATCACCACGCCCACGGGCACGCCGTGCGCCTCGGCCAGCCAGTAGCGTGCGCGGGAGGTGTCCTCGAAGACGCCCGCCACCCCGGCGCTGACCGTGGCTGCATCCAGGGCGAGCCCCTCGGACTCGATGGCCATGGCCACCTGCCAGGCGGCGATGCGGGTTGCGTCGGCGGGGGCTGCGGGGCGGACGGAGAACATACTCCTATCCTAGCCGGTCTCCCCACCAGGCGAGCGCGCGGGGCGCCCTACTCGTAGCGGCGCAGGACGGCGACCACCTTGCCGTGGACCTCCACGTCCTCCGCGGGCACGATGATGGGCTCGAACTGACTGTTGGCCGGCTGCAGTCGCACGCGCGGGCCCTCGCGGTAGAAGCGCTTGAGGGTGGCCGATTCCTCGCTCCGCAGCCAAGCGGCCACCATCTCACCGTTGCGCACCTCACCCACGGGCCGGAGCACCACCACGTCACCGTCATCTATCAGCGCGTCGATCATGGAAGTTCCCCGCACCCGCAGCGCGTAGCAGCGGTCCGCCTGGCGGGGCGTGAGCTCCGGTGGTAGGGAGACAGTCTCGTCGGGGGAGCGCCAGGCCTCCGCGCCGGGCGTGGGGAGGGGGCTGCCGGCGGCGATGGTACCCACCAGGGGGATAGCGACCACCTCCACCTCCGGAGCCGACTCCTCAGCGCCGATGAGCTCGATGGCGCGCGAGATATCCGGAGATCGGCGCACGAAGCCGTCCCGCTCCAGCAGGCGCAGGTTGTAGTCCACCACCGAGGTGGAGGAGATGCCGCAGGCGGCCTGTATCTCCCGCACCGAGGGCATGAACCGGTGGTCTGCGTGATACTCGCGCAGGTACTCGAGGATGCGCTGCTGGCGGTCGGAGAGCTTGGGCATGGGGTCCCCCAAAGGGTGGATGGGCCCAAGCCTAGGGAGCGCGGAGGTCACGGGGCAATGGGCCCGTGTCGCGCCAGAGGGCAAAGCGAACGGGGCCGGGATGTCCCGGCCCCGTTGGGGGCTCCTGTTGACGGGAACTTAGCCCGCTGCCTGCACCTTGTTCAGCGCGCGCTGGAGGCGCGACTTGGTGCGGGCCACGGCGTTGGGGTGAACGACACCCTTGCTGGCGGCGCGGTCAAGGCCAGCGGTGGCGGCGGTGACGACGGCGCCTGCCTCGGTGGGGGCGTCGGTGATGGCCGCGCGGGCCTTCTTGACGGCGGTGCGGGTGGCGGAGCGAACCCGGCGGTTCTCCACGCGGCGGCGCTCCTGGACTCGTGCGGTCTTCTTGGCGGGCAAGGGCCTCTCCTGTGCGCCCCGCCACAGTGCGGCGGGGCCGATGCTTCCCACGAACGGTTATTGTGCCACGAATCGGGCCGTTTGACTAGCGGGGCTGGGCCGTGCGCCCATCACCTGAAACGGCTCGGCTCGCTGAGCGCACCCCGCGCACCGCCTCCACGCGCGTGAAGAGACGCGAGAGCTGCTCCAGGCTGGTCACCTGGAGCGTCACGTGCACCACCACCTCGCCATCGGCACCCACCTCGGTGGAGGAGGCGGTGATGTTCACCCCCTCGGTGGACACAGCGCCGGTGATGTCGTGGAGCAGACCCACCCGGTCGAACGCCTCGATGCGCATGCGCACGCTGGAGGTGTTGCGCGCCGTGCCCCAGTCCACCTGCACCAACCGCTCCGGCTCGGAGATGGCGCGGACGTTGGGACAGTCGCGCCGGTGCACCGTTACCCCGCGCATGCGGGTGATGAATCCGATGATGTCGTCGCCCGGCACCGGCGTGCAGCAGGCGGCCATGCGGGTGAGCAGATCCCCCACACCCAGGACGGTGATGCCCGTTGGCTGCTCCGCGGCCCCCTTCTGGGGGGACTGCGTGGGTGCCAAGGGGGCGGGTGGGCCCTCGGTGCGGGCGGCCAGGCGGCCCGCCAGCTGGGCCATGGAGACGATGCTCGCACCCACGGCAGCCAGGAACTCCTCCTCGCCCTCGTAGCCGAAGATGCGCGCCAATTCCGCCTCGTCCACCGGCGCGTTCAGCCGCCGCAGCTCCCGGCGCAGCTGCTCGCGTCCACGCTCGATGTTGGCCCCGCGCTCCTGGCGTCGGAACCAGGCGCGTATGGCGTGGCGCGCACCGGCGGTCTTGGCATAGCCCGCGTGGGGGTTGAGCCAGTCCAGGCTGGGCCCACGCGCCACCTTGGAGGTGAGCACCTCCACCGTATCGCCGTTGCGCAGCTGGGTGTCCAGGCCCACCAGGCGCCCGTTCACCTTGGCGCCGATGCACCGGTGTCCCAGCTCGGTGTGGATGCGGTAGGCGAAGTCGATGGGGGTGGAGCCGAAGGGCAGCTCCTTGATCTCGTTCTTGGGCGTGTAGACGAACACCTGGTCGCGGAAGATGTCGGTCTTGACCGTCTCGAGGAACTCCTCGGTCGCGGAGACCTCCCGCTGCCACTCCAGCAACTGGCGAAGCCACGTCATGCGCTCCTCGAAGCGCTGATCCTTGGCCCCGCTCTCCTTGTAGCTCCAGTGGGAGGCAACGCCGTACTCGCTGACCCGGTGCATGTCCCGGGTGCGCACCTGCACCTCCACCGGCAACCCACCGATGGCCCGCACCGTGGTGTGGAGGGACTGGTACGCGTTCTCCTTGGGGTTGGCGATGTAGTCGTCGAAGGAGCCCGGCATGGGGCGCCAGAGCGCGTGCACCGCGCCCAGCACCGCGTAGCACTCCTGCACCGTCTCCACCAACACCCGCACGGCGAACAGGTCGTGGATGTCCCCCACCTGCTTGCCCTGAGCGGCGTAGGCCTGCTCCTTGCGGTAGATGGAGTAGATGTGCTTGGGCCGCCCGGTGATCTCGGCGTCGAAGCCGTGGCGCGCCAGCTCACGCCGGAGCACCTCAGTGACCTGGGTAACGTAGTCCTCGCGTTCCTTGCGCTTGGTGGACAGGAGCTTGGAGATGGCTCGGTATTGATTGGGCTGCAGGTAGCGGAAGGAGAGGTCCTCCAGCTGCCACTTCACCTCACCCATGCCCAGGCGGTGCGCCAGGGGCGCGTAGATGTCCAGCGTCTCCTGGGCGATGGCCACCCGGCGAGCCGGAGAGAGCGCATCGAGTGTGCGCATGTTGTGCAGGCGGTCCGCCAGCTTGATGAGCACCACGCGGATGTCCTCCGCCATGGCCACCAGCATCTTGCGCAGGCTCTCCGCATCACCGGAAGGCTTGAGGGAGCGCACGCCCTCCTCGACCAGCGAGTCGAGCTTGGCGAGCTTGGTGACCCCGTCCACCAGCCGGGCCACGTCGGCCCCGAAGCGCGAGCGCAGCTCCTCCACGCCCACCCCGCAGTCCTCGATCACATCGTGCAGCAGCGCCGCGGCGATGGTGGGGGCGTCCAGCGAGAGATCTGCCAGGTAGCGGGCGGCGGATACGGGGTGATCGATGTACGGGTCCCCGCTCTTGCGCACCTGGCCCACGTGCAGCTGGGCGGCGTACGCAAGCGCATCCTCCACCAGCCGCACACGGTCGGGCGGCATGTAGGCGCGCACGCGTTGGAGCAGTTCCTGCATGTGCTCATTATAATGGCCCGCGCGAGCGCCCCTCCGAGCGCCGCGCACCCCCACCAGGACGGCCCCTCCCATGGCAGAGCAGAACCGCTCGTTCCAGGCGCCCCGAGGCACCACCGACATCCTTCCGGCCGACCAGTCCTGGTGGGCGCACGTGGGTGCGCGGGTCACCGAGGCGGCCCACTCCTACGGCTACGCGCGCATCGACACCCCCATCTTCGAGGAGACTGGGCTGTTCGCTCGTACCGTGGGTGCGGAGACGGACATCGTCCAGAAGGAGATGTACTCCTTCACCGATAGGGGCGATGACGAGCTCACCCTGCGCCCAGAGGGCACGGCTGCCGTCTGCCGCGCGTACCTCGAACACGGCCTGCACAACCAGGCCCAGCCCACGCGCCTCTACTACCTGTGCCCCATGTTCCGCTATGACCGCCCGCAGGCCGGGCGCTACCGTCAGTTCCACCAGTTCGGCGTGGAGGCCATCGGCGATGCCGACCCGGCGGTGGACCTGGAGGTGCTCCAGCTGGCCATGGACACCATGGCCCGCCTGGGCCTGGGGGAGATGAGTCTGGTGCTCAACTCCATCGGCGATGCAGCGGACCGGCCCGCCTACATCGCCGCGCTGCGGGAGTTCTTCGCCCCTCACGTGGCCCACATGAACCGGGACGATGCCCGCCGCTACGACACCAGCCCCCTGCGTCTGCTCGACTCAAAGGAGCTGGCCGCCGCGGGCTACCTGGACGAAGCCCCCCGCTCCACCGACTTCCTGGGCGCCGAGGCCCAGGCCCACTGGGACGAGCTGCGCGGCTATCTGGACCAGCTGGGCATGGCCTACCGACTGGACCACCGCCTGGTGCGTGGCCTCGATTACTACACCCGCACAGTGTTCGAAGTGCACCCGTCCATCGAAGGGGCGCAGTCTGCTGTGTGCGCAGGCGGGCGCTACGACGGGCTAATGGAACAGCTGGGAGGGAAGCCCACGCCGGGCATCGGCTTCGCTGCCGGCATCGAGCGCATCATCCTGAACCTGCGCCGTCAGAACGTAGCCGTGGCCACAGCGGGCCCGCGCCCCGTGGTCATGGCCCACCGTGGCCCTGAAGCCAAGGCTGCCGCAGTTCGCGTAGCCGCACGACTGCGGGCCGAAGGCCTCGCCGCAGTTGTGGCGCCAGACCGCAGCCTCAAGGCCCAGCTGCGCTACGCATCAGCGCTGGATGCCTCGCATGCCGTGCTCATTGGGGATACCGAGCTGGCCAAGGGTTTGGTGACGGTGCGTGTGATGGCCACTTCGACGCAGACAGAAGTGCAAGAGGCCGGCTTGGCCGACCTCTTGCACTGAACTTCAAAAACGAAGTTGGCTGGCTAGAAGCTCAGCACCTCCGATCGAATCTGCCCTGGAACGTAAGAACCTGTTGTGATGGATTTTTGTCCGTCGAACCAGAATTCCACCTGAGCACCCTCGTAGCCCGACTGCAGAATGCTGAGGGAAATGAGATAGCGCCCGGTGGTGGTTAGCGAAGAAGACACCCATAGGTCTGGTTTCCCAGACTTGACTAGGCGCGCATACAGCCTGCTACCAGAAACCGCTGGCGCCCCCCCGATAGTAATGTCTCCGCTAAATATGGCTGGTATAGGCGGCGGCGCGCCGAATTCGGTTTCAGCGGCGTTGGGCCGGGTGTAGACATAACCGCTCTGCAGGGTTGGAAGCACCATCAGCGCTAGCCCGTCCGCGGTCATCGCCCAGGCCTCGCCCATTTTGCCAATACCGGTAGACACCATCTGGGTATCAGAGATACGTATGCCTCGCAGCGTACTCTGGTTGTCCACGAGCGCGCCGCCCTCCGAACCGCGCAATGCCCCGGCGAGAAGTTTTACGTACTGCAGCCCCGTATTTCCGTCGAAATTGAAGCCGACGATTTGAGTTGTGCGCTTGTCGAGTAGTACCCCTGCAGAGGCGTACTGAAGGATGCCCATCTCCTGGTTAAGCTGAATTGTCTGACCTGCTACAACCGATACGGCTGCATATAACTGGGTAGGAGCAATTACACGGAACAGAGCCAAACCCGCAGCATCGTCCCTGCCGACCAACCAGGCACTACCTGTGGCTCCCTGCTCAGTCACAAAGTCGACCCTTGGCGAGTTACCGAGCTGATCGGTAGCAGTTAAAAAGGTTCCATTAGGGTCGATCATCACGCCGGTCCACTGGGCCCCATCGACGGACACACGCACCATGGCCGAGGCAGACGTCTCAATTGCCACGGGCATAGTGGGCGTCGGCGTCGGTGTCGGCGGCACTGGTGTTGCTGTGGGGGTTGGCGTGGCTGTGGGCGGCCCTGGCGTGGGAGTAGGCGTCAAGGTGGGCGTGGGGGTCGACGTAGGAATGGGCGGCTGTGGTGTGGGGGTGGGAATGGGCCCCGCACAGGCAGCGGCCAATGCAAGGACCACGACGACCGCAGGGATTAGCAGAGTCTGGCGCAGGCAATTCATCATCTAAAAGCGGGACCTCCGGAAGCGGTAGTAGGCAGTGCTACTGCAACTTTACAGGTGTGCGCTTGCCGGTATCTACGCGGGCCACTTGCGCCTTATTCGCATTACTGCGGAGTAAACGATAGGGCGCGGGCCGTTTTTAACTATTCTTAGATTCAACCCAATAAACGCTCGGCCTCCATGCTATGATGGGTTTAATGGCCCCCGCTCCCCGGGGGCCATAGTGCGCAGTCCTGGCACAGGGGAGGAGATGGAAGAGAAACTACAGTTGCTGGCGCAGCGCGCGACCGAGATAGACGAGCTCATGGGCCGCCCGGAGGTCGCCGCCGACCACGAGCAACTCACTCGCCTGGCCAAGGAGCGGGCAGAGCTGACCCCCGTGGTCACGTCCTACGCCGCGCTCCAGTCTGCACGCAAAGACCTGTCCAGCGCGCAGGAACTCGCACGTGACGCGGACCCGGAGATGGCCGCAATGGCCCGGGACGAGGTCGTTCGCCTCAGCGCACTACGGGAGGATCTGGAGGAACAGCTGCGTCTTGCCTTAGTGCCGCACGACCCCAACGACAACCGCAACGTCATCATGGAGATCCGCGCGGGCACCGGCGGCGATGAGGCCGCTCTGTTCGCAGCAGACCTGTTCCGCATGTACCAACGCTACACCCAACGTCACGGGCTGCTATTGGAAGTGGTGGACTCCTCTCTCACCGAGGGCGGTGGGATCAAGGAACTCGTTGCCGAGGTGCAGGGCGACGGCGCGTACCGCCTACTAAAGCACGAGAGCGGCGTGCACCGCGTCCAGCGCGTCCCCACCACCGAGACCCAGGGGCGCATCCATACCTCCACCGCCACCGTAGCGGTACTGCCCGAGGCCGAGGAGGTGGACGTGGACATCAACCCGGCCGAACTGCGCATGGACATTTTCCACTCAGGCGGGCCGGGCGGGCAGAACGTGAACAAGGTGGCCACGGCCATACGCCTGGTGCACATCCCCACGGGCATCATGGTGGTTTCGCAGGACGAACGCTCCCAGCTGAAGAACAAGCAGAAGGCCATGACAGTGATGCGCACGCGTTTGCTGGAGCGCAAGCAACGCGAGCATGCCGAGCAGACCTCGGCAGAACGACGCTCCCAGGTGGGCTCTGGAGAGCGCTCTGAGAAGGTGCGCACTTACAATTTCCCCCAAGACCGGCTTACCGACCACCGCATTAGCCTGACCGTCCATGGCCTGGAGGGCATACTAGCCGGGGGAATCGACGATGTGGTGGTCGCTCTGCTTGCCGACGAGCAGGCGCGATTGCTCCAGGAGGCGACGGCGTGAGCGAGTTGGGCGCGCTGCTGCGCCGGACGGCGCGGCGGCTCGCCACAGCAGGTATAGCAGACGCGGATCTGGAGGCTGACCTGATCTGGATGACAGCCCTCGAGCTGGACCGCCCCAGTCTGTATGCCGCCCTACGCGATGAGCCCTCACCCGCCGAGCAGGACGTTGCCACGGCACTGGAGTCCCGGCGTCTTAATCACGAGCCTGCCGCCTATCTGATGGGCAAGCGTGAGTTCTATGGCCTCACACTTGCCGTGGCGCCTGGCGTGCTGGTGCCGCGCCCCGACACGGAGGCGCTTGTGGAAGAAGCACGGACGCTGGCACGAACTATGCCTTCTTCCCTACGCATCGCCGATGTGGGGTGCGGGGCCGGGCCCATCGCTCTGGCGCTGGCTACCCACCTACCCGGTGCGCTGGTGCATGCCCTGGACATTGCCCCACGCGCCCTGGAATTGACAGCGCTCAACGCGGAGCGCTTGGGACTCGCGGCGCGGGTGCACGTGGCTAAGAGTGACCTGCTGGCCGCACTTCCCGAGCCAGTGCACCTTATGACCGCCAACCTGCCCTACGTGTGCTCCTGGGAAATACCGACCCTAGAACCGGAGGTGCGTTTATTCGAGCCCCGCGAGGCACTGGACGGGGGCGAGGACGGACTGGAGCTGTACCGGCGCCTGCTCGCCCAAGCCCCCGCCATGTTGCTGCCGGGCGGCGCGCTCCTGGCGGAGCTGGACCCGCGCCAGATGACTGGGGCGACGGCCCTGGCGCGTGATGCCTTCCCCGTTGCCCATGTGCACACCGTCAACGACCTGGCGGGCCGAGCCCGAGTTGTCGTCGTCAAATTGCCCGGTTGACGCCTGGCCCGTCACGCCGCTCTGGGACAAGAGACGCTAGGCGAGCGAATAGCGCCCCTCTGCCTCAGGGCGCGCGGCGCCCTCATCGAGCAGTTTACGCAGGCCGGTGGTGATCTGCGCCTCAGCCAGACTCTCACGTATCTGGGGCAGACCCGCATAAATTCGCGCACGCAACTGCGGGACCGTCTGGGGCCCAGCAGCCAGGGCTCCTAGAAGGTCGGCCTCCCGCTTCTGCCGGTGCTCGGAAAGCGCGCGCAGTCGTCCGGCGGGGTCGTTAACCGGTGAGCCATGGCCGGTATAGAAGACCCTTGCTTCCAGGGTTGCGAAGCGATCCAGTGTCCGGGCGTAGTCTGCCAGGGAGCCGTCCTCTGGCTTGATGACCGTGGTTGATACGCCCATAACGGTATCGGTAGTGAGCAGCGCCCGGCGCTCTTCAACCCACACCGCCAGGCACCCTGAGGTATGACCTGGTGCCTCGATGACCGTGGCGGTGAGACCTCCCAGAGAGATGCGCTGACCTTCGCTCACGTCCCTGTCCACTAGGGCCGCACCCCTAAACCGGTCACGCTCAATGTGCGCACGCTCCTTGGAATGAGCCCAAGTAGGCGCTCCGGTGGCCTGCGCCAGTGCCAATGCCCCGCCCCCGTGGTCCGGGTGGCGATGAGTGATGAGGACCGCGGCCAAGGGCACGTGCACCTGGGCCGCCAGGGCCGCCATACGCTGATTGTGGTCAGCTGGGTCGTCCCAACCCGCGTCCACAACCAGCGCCTGGTCACTGCCCACCAGCACATACGCGTTGGGCGGCGGGAAGCCGGTGAAAGGCTCCCGGCCGATAGTCAGACAGATGATACCGGGCTCCAACTCCACAGCGTACTCCAGCGAGGGGTGCGTCCATTCTAACCGTAACCTTGGCACTATCACTCACGCGCTTGCGGCACACAATTGGGCCTGCCAACCTAAAACCGCGTAACCCTGTGCCCATGTGTGTTGAGCAAGCCCCCCCTCGAGCGGGGCGAGCGCCCATGTCCAATCCAGGCAGCCCCTCCTCTAGACCCGGAAGCTCACGACCTCCCGCACCCTCAGCGCCACCGCCATGGTGACGGCTATAGCAATGGCCCCGCCGACCAACAGCGCGCCGGGTGCACCCAGCGCCGCGGCCATAGCGCCCGTAACCGTCTGCCCTAGCGCAGGGGAGCCCTGTGCGAATATTTGGTTCACAGAGGTCACGCGCCCCCTGATAGTGTCGGGCACAGCCAGTTGAACCACGGTGTTGCGCACGATGGAGCCCGCACCGTCGGTGGCGCCGATAAGCACCATCACCACTATGGCCTGCCCCGTATGGTTCACGAGCCCCAGCGCTGCGATGGAGGCGGCGTATCCGATGCTCACCAGAAGAACCAGGAGCCCCTGCCGGCGCACTGACGTCACCATGAGCATACCGGTGCCCACCAGGCGCCCTGCAGCAGGAGCAGCCATCAGCAGGCCCAGAGTGCGCTCGTCCCCACCCAGCACCTCTGCCGCCACGATAGGCGCGAGCACCCGCCAGGAGGTGAAAAGCACCACCATGGCGTCCAGAACCACCACGGAGGCGAGGAATCGGTCGGACAACATGAACTTCAGTCCTTCCAACACCGTGGATACGCGCAGAGAGCGAAGGCCTCCGGCCCCAGAGGCCCCCCAAGAGGGCAGCCCCAGCATTATTCCAACGCTTAACACGTACAGGCCCGCCTGAGTGAAGTAAGCACCGGCGACCCCGATGGGGCCGATCAGCCAGGCGGCGATGGTAGGCCCAGTGAGCATCCCCAGTTGGCGCATGGAAGAGTTAAGTCCCAATGCGTGCATTAACTGGGTGCGCGGAACCATGTTCGGGATGAGCGAGGTGCGGGCAGGCTGCTCCACCACCTGGGCAATGCCGTTAAGTAGGGTGGCCAAATACACGTGCCAGACCTGCGCGTTGCCGCTGAGCACCACCAGACCCAGGCCCGCCAGCATCGCGACGCGTATCGCCTGGGCGATGAGGAGCAGCTTCTTGCGGTCCACCAGGTCCGCGATGGTGCCGGAGAGCAGGCCCGTGGTGAATAGCGGCAAAGCCTGGAAGATGCCGATGAGCCCCAGCTGCACGGCGGACCCACCGGAGAGCTGGTAGATGAGCCACAGGTCGACGGTGCGCCGACCCTGCTCAGCGGTGACCGAGTTGAGCCCCGATATCCACAGCAGGCGGAAATGGGGGTTGAACAAGGGGGCCCACGGGCGCGAGGTGCTCGGCGAGCCCTCGCCGTCGCGGCCCGACGGCTCTGGTGGTGCGGGGGGCCTGGTGGACACGGTGGCCCGCATGCTAGCACCTGCAGGGCCGGGAGAGGACTGGCCTCCCAGCCCTGGCGCAGCCCGCGCGGAGCGGGCTATCCTGCACCCAGCACACCCCAGGAGCGCGCGCCGTGAGCACCCCCGCCCCCCATGCCAAGGTATTCCCCATCACCGCCGAGGTGGACGGGGCCGGACACCTGCGCATCGGCGGGTGCGACACCATGCGCCTGGCCGGCGAGTTCGGCACCCCGCTGTACGTGTTCGACGAGGCGACGCTGGAGGCGCAAGCCACCGGCTACCTGCGCGATTTCCGGGCCGCCTACCCCAACACCCAGGTCTCCTACGCCTGCAAGGCGTTCATCAACGTGGCCCTCGCCCGCAAGCTGGCATCGTGGGGCGTGGGGTTCGACGTGGTCTCCGGCGGTGAATTGGCGCTGCTGCGCGCGGCTGGGGTGGACCTGCAGACGGTCTACTTCCACGGCAACAACAAGACCCCGCAGGAGCTGCGCGATGCCATCTCCTGGGGCATCGGTCGCATCGTGGTGGACGGGTTCAACGAACTCACGCTGCTCAACGAGATAGCGGGGGAGGCGGGCGTGATCCAGCCGGTGCTGCTGCGCATCTCGCCCTCCATCGACCCACACACCCACCGCCTCACCACCACGGGCACGCTGGACTCAAAGTTCGGCTTCCCCCTGGAGACGGGCGATGCAGCCAAGGCCGTGCGCCTGGCGCTGGACGCCCCGAACCTGGACGTGCGCGGGCTGCACTTCCACCTCGGCTCGCCCATCTTCGAGCTGGAGCCGTACACCGAGGCCGTTGAGCGGGTGCTGGCCTTCGCCGCCGAGATGCGGGAGGAAGGGCTGCGTCTTGCAGAATTCTCCCCCGGTGGGGGCTTCGCCATCGCCTATCTGGACTCCGACGAGCCGCCAGCCAAGGCCGACTACGCCCAGGCCATCGCCGACGCCCTGCGCACCGGGTGCGCCCAGCACGGGCTTGAGGAGCCGACGCTCATCATCGAGCCGGGCCGCTCCGTCACCGGCCCCGCCGGGGTCACCCTCTACACCGTGGGCGTTATCAAGGACGTGCCAGGCGTGCGCACCTACGTGTCCGTGGACGGCGGCATGGGCGATAACATCCGTCCCGCCCTCTACGGCTCGCGTTACGTGGCGCTGGTGGCAGATGACGCCAAGGCTGCGCCCACGCAGACCGTGACCATCGCGGGCAAGTACTGCGAGTCGGGCGACGTGCTGGTGCGTGACGCGCGCATCGCGCCCGTCAAGGCGGGTAGCATCATCGCCATCCCCGCCTCCGGTGCGTACGCCCCCAGCATGGCCTCCACCTATAACCTGAACGGGCGGCCCGCCGTGGTGCTGGTGAGCGATGGGAAGGCCACGCTGATCCGCCGGCGCGAGTCCTACGCCGACCTGATGGCGCAGGACGTGCTCTAGCGTGTTCCCCGTGCACGGTCACGAGGGCGCGGTGCGCGCGGTGGAGGGGGCGCTGGCCGCCGGGCGCCTCTCCCACGCCTACCTGTTCACCGGCCCGGCCCACGTGGGCAAGGCAACGCTGGCCACGGCGCTGGCCCAGGCGGTGAACTGCACCGCCGTCGTCGCATCCGCCGAGGCACCCGCCATGGACTTCGGTAACGCATCGCTCGCCCCCGCCGCGATGCGCGTGCCGTGCGGGGTGTGCCCCGCCTGCACGCGCATCGCGGCGGGCGAGCACTCCGACGTGCAGACGCTCACCGTGGACACCGAGGCGGAGAAGGGCCCCACCACCGTCATCGGTATCGAGCGGGTGCGCGAGCTCATCGCCTCGGCCCACCTGCTTCCCTACGAGGGGCGCTCGCGGGTCTATCTCATCGACCCGGCCGACCGGATGCAGGAGGCTGCGGCCAACGCCCTGCTCAAGGTGCTGGAGGAGCCGCCTCCGGGCGTGCTTATCCTCCTGGTGACGGCCAACCCTGACGGCATCCTGCCCACCATCCGCTCCCGCTGCCAGGAGATAGCCCTGCGCCCATTGCCGGAGGCGCAGATTGCCCAGGTGCTGAAAGCCGAGCACGAGCAGTCCCCGGAGCAGGCTGCCACGCTGGCTCGCCTCTCCCGTGGATGCATCGGCTGGGCCATCACCGCAGCGCACGAACCGGCGGTGCCCGCCGGGCTACACCAGCGCCTCGAGCGCATCGCCACGGTGTGCGAGGGCGGGCTGGTGGAGCGGTTCGCCTACGCCGAGGACCTGGCCCGGCGCTTCCAGCGCGATAGAGCAGCGGGGCGCGATGAGATGGCGCTGTGGACCCGCTGGCTGCGCGACGTGCTGCTGCTCCAGCACGGGCAGGACGAGCGCATCCTGCACACCGCCTGGGCCGCTACCCTGCGCCGCCTGGCGGCGGGGCTGAGCCCCGGCGCGCTGGCCGGGTGGCTACGCGCCACCGAAAGCACGCTTGATGCGCTGGAGCGCAACGCCTCCCCGCGCCTTGCCCTGGAGGCGCTGATGCTCGGGGCGCCTCGGCCCGCCTAGCCGATTGGGACAAGACTTCCCAGGTGGTTATGCGGGCTCCATGGCCGAGCAGACCACAACCCATGCCGCCCCTGTGCGACTGCGTCCCGGTGAGAAGCCGGTCTACTTCGACGCTGGCGGATTGGAGCTGCGCGAGGGAGACCTGGCCGTGGTGGAATCGTCCCACGGCCCCGCCGTGCGCGCTGGTGCATCGCGACGCCATAACGCCGCTCGCTCCGGTGCTGCGCGCTGCGAACGCCGCAGACCGCGAGCACTGGTAGCACGCAGCCGAGCGAGAGCAGATGGTTCTGGGACAGGCCAAGGACGCCCTGCGCGAGCTGGGGATGCCCCGCTAACTCTCCCGTGCCCGCATGGGCCTGGGCGGTTGGCGGTCGGTCATCGAGTTGACGCCCACGGGCCAGGCTGACCTGCGCGCCGACTGCCAGCGCCTGCGCGAACGCCTCACCGTGCGCGTGGAACTGCGCTCCCTAGGCCCGAGGGACGAGGCCAAGGTCCTCGGCGGGCTGGGCCGCTGCGCCAACTTCATCTACTGCTCCCAATGGGGATGAACCGGTTCGACCCAGTCACCGTGAAGATGGCAAAGGAGCAGGCGCTGCCCATCAGCGCCGAGGGGCTGGCGGGCCAGTGCGGGCGACTCAAGTGCTGTCTGCGCTTCGAGTACGAGCAGTACCGGGAGGCCAACCGCGCGCTGCCCAAGATCCGGGCGCGCGTGCTCACCGCCGACGGCCCCAGCCGGGTGCTGGTGGGCCATCCGCTCAGGGAGACCGTGTCCGTGGCGCTGGACCGGCGCGGCGAAAACGAGTTCGCCCGCACGGTCGAAGTTGCCATCAGCGCGATACGCCGGAGGAAGCACCGGGCCCGCGCGACTAGACGGCGGCCAATGCGGCGCTGCGGCGCTCCAACCCCACCCACGGCAGGTAGATGTCCCACTGGCGCGGGAACTCGCGTCCCATCAGATGCGCGTACGGGTTCATGCGCGGGGGCGCTGGGCGGGTGAGCAGACGCATCCCCGCCTCCTCTGGGGTGCGGCCCGCCTTGCGGTGGTTACAGGGCACGCATGCCGTCACCACGTTCTCCCAGGTGCTCGGCCCCTTGCGCACCCGCGGCACCACGTGGTCCAGGGTGAGCACCTTGGCGGGGCGGCCGCAATATTGGCACACGAAGCCGTCGCGGGTGAACACCTCGCGCCGGGAGAGCCGGCGGGAGAGCACCGGGCGGCGCACCTGGTTCAGCAGACGTATCACCGAGGGGATTGGCAGCTCAGCCGCGATGGAGCGCAGCGTGCCCTCGTGGAACTCCACGGGCTGCGCCTTCTCGCGCAGCACGAGCACCAGAGCTCGGCGCGAGCCGCACACGTTTAGCGGCTCGTAGTTGCGGTTCAGGACCAAGACCGGCTCGCTCAACGCTCCCTCGCGGGTGCCCCGTGCGCGCTTCGCCTGCTGGCCGCCGCACCCGCGGGCCTGTGCTCGCCGGGTGCGTGTGTGCAGTGTAGAGCGGGAACGAAATACCCCGCAACAGCCTAGATCCCCAGTCCGTCCTTGAGCTGCACGCCCTGGTTGATCAGGTCCTTAATGGCGTCGAACTCCGAGGGGAGGAACGCCCGGATGAAGCCGGTGCTCATGAGCAGCGGCTCGGCCAGGGTGGAGGAAGCGACGGAATCCTGCAGGCTCCCCACGGGCACGATGCCGGAGGCGGTGAGCAGCGCCGAGGACGCCAGCGCGCCACCCACGACGCCCAGCGCCAGCCCCGCCAGCGAGTCCACCCAACCCAGCAGCAGCACCTTAAGCACCGTGCGCAGGATGCGGGCGATGAGCCAAGCGCCGATCATCACCGCGATGAACAAGGCGGCGAAGGCCACCACCTTGCGGACGCCCTCGGAGTCAGTGAAGGCCATCACCGGAGCGAGGTCGTCGTAGAACTGCCCCGCCAGCACCACGCCAGAGATGCCCCCCGCCACGGTGAATGCCCAGCGGATCACGCCGTTGCGCCAGCCCAGGAAGCCGAACCCGGCCACGAGGACGATGACGAAGATGTCTATCCAGTTCATTGCCGCCTCGCACCGCCCAGGTTGCTGGGTGCACTCTAGCAAGGGCGCGCTAGGGCCAACAACGTCCTAAGGGAGCAGATGGCGCGCTATACCGCTCGTCCCCGGCTCACTTCGTTAGCTCGATGGAATTGGGGCTCCCCCTTCGGCCTGAAGGGCCTACCCCCATCTCCGCTCGCTGCCGCTCGCTCAAGAGACATGGGCCGCGCGGTGCGCGGCCCAAAAAGGGGCGTTGCCCCTCCCGCACCCCAGGCAATCCCGAACTATGCGTGCTGGCCACGCGCCTACTGCCATGAGCGAGCGCCCAGGGAGCGGAGACGGGGTGGCCCCCGGAGGGGGCGCAGGTGAGTCCCCTGTGACGAGGCTGCCGCAGGCAGCCGGGGAACAGGGGGTGTCCCTCTTGAACGAGGGAACGCAGCGAGCTGAGAGAGCACCTGCCCACAGGCCGCGCGCCGGGCGCGTTATCCCGACTAGATCGAGTACAGGGGCGAGTCGTTGGTGATGACCCGCTGCTCGGCGGCCATGGCGGTGCGCACGTACTTGGGCAGGCCCAGCATGCCGTGGTGGGCCTGCCCGTCGTAGTAACGCAGTGGGCTGGACAGGCGCGCCGCGATGCGCGAGTCCACCTCTTCAGCGCTGATGGCCCGCAGGTCCGGTGACCCCTCTGGCACGCCCACCAGGAAGCCCCACTCGCAGCCGAAGGCGGGCATGTACACCGAGTAGCCGTTCACCAGGGGGAAGGAGCGGTCCATGGTCTTGGCGATGGCCGTGAACACCTCGGACACGTTGGTGGGGCCCGTGGGGCCCGACTGAGCCACCACCAACCCGCCGGGGGCGAGGCGCTCACGTACCATGCCGTAGAACTCCTCGGTGTACAGCAGGTAGGCGGGGCCGCCCTCCAGGGGGTCCGGGATGTCGATGATGATCAGGTCGAACGGTTCCTTGGCCTCGCGCAGGTGCACCAGCGCGTCGTCGTGGATGAGCGTGAGGCGCGGGTCATCGAAGGCCCCCTGGTGGTGGTTGGGCAGGTATTGCTTGCACAGGTCCACCACCTCCTTGTCCAGGTCCACCATCACCACCTGCTCCACGCCGGGGTGGCGCAACACCTCGCGGGCCGTGGCGCCCTCGCCGCCACCCGCGATGAACACCCGCTTGGGGTTCGCGTGGGCCATCATGATGGGCTGCACCAGGCCCTCGTGGTAACAGAACTCGTCGGCCTCGGATGACTGGGTCTTGCCGTCCAGCACCAGCATGCGGCCGAAGGTGTGGGTGTTCAGCACGTGGACGCGCTGGTAGGCGGTCTGGCCCTGGTACATCAACTCGATGACCGATGCGGCCTGGAGCAGGTCGTCGGTGATGTACTCGTAGTACCAGACCGTCTGCTTGGAGGTGGCTGCGGAGATACCCGGCATCGGCTAACTCGCCAGCGCCGCGAAGTCCAAGTGACCGCGGGTCACCTCGGAGATCTCCGGGTCGGCGGATTCGAGGCCCTGGGCGATAAGGTGCGCGGCATCGGTGGGGTTGAAGGACTCACCGCAGGTGAACACGTCCACGGCGGCGTAGCCGTACTCAGGCCAGGTGTGGATGCACAGGTGCGACTCGGCGATGGCGACCACGCCGGTGACACCCTGGGGAGAGAACTGATGGAATATCTGGCCGATGATGGTTGCGCCCGTCTCGCGGGCGGCGTTGAGCATCGTCTCCCGCAGGAACGGGAGATCATTGAGTTTCTCGCGGTTACAGGAACGCAGTTCCAGAAGGATGTGACGACCGAGTGCTTCCAACCAAGCAGCCCCCCTTTCGGAAAGTACCGGCTCGAGCACCGGCGCCGTCGGCGTTCGCACGCAGTGGCATAGTCTAATCGTGGGTGGGGGGTCACGCAAGGTAGTTGCCTGCGCAGCGGAGCGCCTTGACGGTGCGCGCGCACGGCTTCTAGCATTGTCGTGATGGACGATTACCTGCGCCAGTACGGCTTCGTGCTCCTGTTGGGCATCTTCTCCGTGACCTTGCCCGCGGGGGTGCTTCTCATCTCACAGCTGGCCACCAAGGTGCGCGCCCGCCCCTTCCGGCCCAACCCACTCAAGTACGACCCGTACGAGTGCGGCATGGTCCCCGAGGGCAACCCGCGCTGGGAACGCCATAACGTGCGCTTCTACCGCTACGGGCTGCTCTTCCTGCTCTTCGACGTGGAGGCCGTGTTCCTCTTCCCTTGGGCCACGCGCGCCGGCGAGCTGGGTTGGGGGGCGCTGGGCGCCGTGGGCTTCTTCATCGCCGTGCTGGTGGCCGGGTTGGTGTACGAGTGGCGCGCCGGTGGCCTGTCCTGGGACGAGGCCCCACCCGCCGAGCAGGCCGCCGAGCCCGTGGCCGGACAGCGCGCGGCCTAGGCTAGCGCCTGGCTAACCGCCAGCTCCCCACGTCCGCCTCGGCCGCCACCCGATACCCGCCCGGCACCCGCTCCAGCACCCCTAATTCTGTCAGAACTGCCAGCGCCTGCGCCAAACGCGCCTCGCTGGCGCGCGCCTGCTCCGTGGTGAACCCGCGTGGATCCGATGGGGTGGGCAGCGCAAGGCGCGCCGCCAGCTCCGCGCCGGTGCGCGCCGTGCGCGCGGGGGTGTGCAGGTAGGCATAGGCCCGCGCCATGAGCGCATCGGTGGCCTCGTCGATGCCCAGCTCTGCCCGGCGCTGCGGGGTGGCCACGGCTAGGCGGCCTCCTGAGCGAAGCGCGCGCGCAGCTCACGCTTGAGCACCTTGCCCAGTGCGTTGCGCGGCAGCGCGTCAATGAACAGCACCTGCACCGGGCGCTTGAAGCGCGCCAGGCCCACGCACGCCTCCAGCACCGCCTGCTCCGTGAGGGTTACACTGGGCTCGGCCACCACCAAGGCGGCCACGCGCTCGCCCCATTCCTCGTCGGGAAGGCCGATGACGGCGCACTCGGCGACGCCGGGGCACGCGTGGATGGCATTCTCCACCTCCTCCGGTGCCACCATCTCACCGCCGCGCTTGATGAAGTCCTTGGCCCGCCCCTGCAGGTAGATGTAGCCGTCCTCGTCCACGTAGCCCAGGTCCCCCGTGTAGAGCCACCCGCCCCGGATGGTCTGGGCGGTGGCCTCCTCCTGGCCCCAGTAGCCCCGCATCAGGCGCGGGCCACGGGCCACGATCTCCCCCGTCTGATTCGCCGGGAGCGCCTGCCCGTTCTCGTCCACCACCGCCACCTCCACGTCGGGCAGCGGGCGGCCGATGGAGGCCAGGTGCCGTCGGCGCTTGGCCACCAGCTCCGGCGGGCCCTCCAACACGTGGTCCTCCGGGGGCACCATAGCGATGGTGGAGCCGGTCTCCGTCTGGCCGAAGGCGTTGATGAACTGCACCCCCGGCAGCGCGCGCACCGCCCGCTCGATGAGCGAGGGAGGCATGGGCGCACCGCCATATGTCACCACCCGCAGGGAGCCAAGGTTGCGCTGGGGGAAGTCGGGGTGGTCGATCAGGTGCTTGAGCATGGTGGGCACCACGAGTGCGCGTTGTACCTGCTCCTCCTCCACCAGCCGCATCCACTCTGCGGGGTCGAACTGGCGCTGGAGCACCACCGTGCGCCCGCCATACACCGAGGCCAGGGCGGCCTGCAGCCCCGCCACGTGGTAGAGCGGCATGGTGAGGATGGTGCGCTCCTCGACGTCCGGGTCCGGCGGCTCCACGGAGGTGAGCATATAGGAGGTGAAGCTACCGTGGGAGAGCATCACCGCCTTAGGCGTGCCCGTGGTGCCCGCGGTGAACAGCAGCACCGCCGTATCGTCCGCGTCCCCCTCTGGGAAGCGCAGCTCGTCCAGCGCGCCGGAGGCCAGCACGTTCTTGTAGGCATCCCACCCCGGCCCCGCCGCACCGTCCGCCACCAAGAAGCGTGCGCCGGGCGCACGCTCGCGCAGTTCATCCAGCAGCCCCGCGTAGCGGGCCCCCGCCACCACCACCTTGGGCTGGGCGTTCTGGAGCGGGAAGCCCACCTCCTCGCCGCGGCCCCGGAAGTTCAGCGGCACGTAGATGGCATCCAGGCGCGCGGCGGCGAAGTAGAGCTCCAGGTGATACGGGGCGTTCACGTCCATCACCGCCACGCGGTCGCCCGGCCCCACGCCCTGTGCGTGGAGCGCGTTGGCCAGCCGGTTAGCGCGCGCGGCCAGCTCCTCGTAGGAGATGCGCTGCCCGTCGGCGATGATGGCGGCGCGCTCCGGCACGATGGCGGAGGCGATGGTGAGCAGTTCGTGGGTGTGCACGCGGGGACCGTCCAGGGGCGGGTTTCCCCTAGGTTAGCGCAGGGGGCCACCCACGCCCAACAGGCGGGCCAGGCGCTCCTCCCCCGCCAACGCCTCGGCCAGCGGCAGATCTGCCAGCTCGTTCACCGCGCGCTTGGCCGTCGCCAGCGCCGGTGCGGGCGCCTCGATGATGTGGGTGAGCCACGCGCGCGCCTCGCCACCCAGCGCAGCGCGCGGGACGATGCGGTGCGCCAGTCCACAGGAGAGCGCCTCGATGGCGCTGAACCGGCGGCCCGTCAGCAGCAGTTCCAGCGCCCGCCCTTGCCCCACCAGGCGCGGGAGCAGTTGGGTGCCGCCCGCCGCCGCGATGAGCCCCCAGCCCGTCTCCGGCATGCCGAAGGACGCATCGTCCGCCGCCAGCCGCACATCGCACGCCGCCACCAACTCCACCCCGGAACCGAGGCATGCCCCGTGCACGGCGGCCAGGGTGGGCACTGGGAGCGAGGCCATCAGGCCGAATACGTCACGCTGGAAGCGCACCCGCCGGGCGATGGCCTGCGACGGCGCGGTGCCAAACTCACTCAGGTCCGCACCGGCACAGAAGCCGCGCCCCTCCCCCTCCAGGAGCAGGGCGCGCACGTCAGAGTCATCGCGCACCGCCGTGAGCGCCTCGACCAGTTCATCGCGCATCCGCACGCTGAAGGCGTTCACCGTCTGGGGGCGCGCCAGGCGCACCACCCCCATCGGGCCTTCCTTGGCGTAGGTGATGGTGGTGAAGACGCTCATCGCCCCTCGAAATGGGGGGAGCGCCGCTCCAGGAAGGCGGCGAGGCCCTCGGCCCGGTCCGCAGAGGTGTGCAGCAGGATGGCCAGGTCCGCCTCCAGCCGCAGACCCTCGGCCAACGGCACCTCGCCCGCCGCGCGCACCGCCTCGCGCGTGTATGCCGTGGCCAGCGGCCCCCCCGCCGCGATGCGACCGACCAGCGCCCCGGCATCGGCCAGCGTTCCGATGGCCTGCGCCAGTCCCAGTCCTGCCGCTTCGTCGGCCCCCAGCGCATCGCCCGTGAGCAGCAGCCGCAGCGCGTGGGCTCGGCCCACCAGCCGCACCAGCCGTTGGGTGCCGCCGTCCGAGGGGAGTGCGCCCGCGCGCACCTGAGTGAGGGCCATGGACGCACCGGGCGCTAGCACGCGGATATCGCACGCCAGCGCCAGCTCGGCGGCGTGGTCGCGCGCATCGCCGTCCACCCACGCCACCGTGGGCACCGCCAGCCCCGCCAGCAGCGCGGCAGGCGCGTCTTTCGGCGAACCGGCGAAGCCTGTCACCACCACCGCACGCACGCCCTCGGGCAGTCCCTCGCAAGCCGAGGGCAGGTCGCGATGCCCCGAAGGCGCGTTCAGCGCCAGGGTTGCGGTGAGGCCATCTTTCGCGGGCGTAAGGGCGAACATGCGGCGATGCTCGCAGCGGGCCGGCGGGCCGTCAAGGACGGGGCCGCCGTGCGCCCCTTGACACCCGCAGGGCACCTCCATACCATGTCGAGTTAGCACTCCCATGTGGAGTCTGCTAACAATCGCCAACCTGGTCTGCTAGCACCTGCCCCCTGGCGCCTGCGAGGGGGGCTCCGAGCGGCCTGACCGGGGGCATGAAACGCGCAGCAGAGCGAAGGAGGACAACCGTGGCACGAACGCTGCAGCCGCTGGGTGACCGGATCGTGGTGAAGGCCGTCGAGCAGTCCAACCAGACCAAGTCGGGCATCTACCTGCCCGACACGGCCAAGGAGCGCCCCCAGGAGGGAAAGGTCGTCGCCGCTGGCCCCGGCCGCGTGGGCGAGGACGGCAAGCGCATCGCGATGGATCTGAAGGTGGGTGACACGGTCATCTACTCCAAGTTCGCGGGGACCGAGTTCACCGACGACGGTGAGGAACTGCTGATCATGAAGGAGGCCGACGTCCTGGCCAAGATCGGCTAGGCGGCGCGCGTCCTGCAACCGCCCGCCGCACGAGCGGGCCATCTCACGAGGAGGAAGCCACACATGGCGAAGCAGATTCAGTTCGGCGACGACGCTCGCAAGGAGCTCAAGGCCGGGATGGACATCCTGGCCAACACCGTGAAGGTGACCCTTGGCCCCTCGGGCCGCAACGTGATCCTGGACAAGAAGTTCGGCCCCCCCAACGTCTGCTCGGACGGGGTGACCATTGCCAAGGAGATCGAGCTGGAGGACCCCTACCAGAACATGGGCGCCCAGCTGCTGAAGGAAGCCGCCACCAAGACCAACGACGTGGCCGGTGACGGCACCACCACCGCGACGGTGCTGGCCCAGGCCATCATCTCCGAGGGCTTCCGCAATGTGGCCGCCGGTGCCGACCCCATGGCCATCAAGCGCGGCATCGACCAGGCTGTGGCCGCGGTGCGCGCCTCCATCAAGGAGCAGTCCACCCCCGTCTCCGGCAAGGAGCAGATCGCGCAGGTCGCGTCCCTCTCCGCGCACGACAACGAGATGGGTGAGCTGATCGCCGAGGTGATGGAGAAGGTAGGCAAGGACGGCGTCATCACGGTGGAGGAGTCCAAGGGCCTCTCCTACGAGGTGGACTACGTGGAGGGCATGCAGATCGACCGGGGCTACATCTCCCCCTACTTCCTGACCGACTCCCAGCGCATGGAGGCGGTGATCGACGACCCATACATCCTGATCACCGACAAGAAGATCTCAGCGGTGAGCGAGCTGCTCCCCGCCCTGGAGAAGGTGCTCCAGATCTCCAAGAACGTGGTCATCGTGGCCGAGGACGTCGAGGGCGAGGCCCTGGCGACCCTGGTGGTCAACAAGCTGCGCGGCACGGTAAACGTGCTGGCGGTGAAGGCCCCCGGCTTCGGCGACCGGCGCAAGGAGATGCTCCAGGACATCGCCATCCTCACGGGCGGCACGGTGATCTCCGAGGAGATCGGCCGCAAGCTCGACTCCGTTGAGCCCGACGACTTCGGGCGCGCCCGCCGTGTGGTCTCCTCCAAGGACGAGACCACCTTCGTGGAGGGCCACGGCACCGAGGGTGAGATCCAGAACCGCATCTCCCAGATCAAGGCCCGCGTGGAGGAGACCACCTCCGACTTCGACCGCGAGAAGCTCCAGGAGCGCCTGGCCAAGCTCTCCGGTGGTGTGGCCATCATCAAGGTGGGCGCCGCCACCGAGGTGGAGCTGAAGGAGAAGAAGGACCGCGTGGAGGACGCTCTGTCGGCCACCCGCGCGGCGGTTGAGGAGGGCATCGTCCCCGGCGGCGGCACCGTGCTGGTGCGCGCCACGGCGGCTATCGACGCCCTCAAGCTCAAGGGCGACGAGGGCACCGGCGCCGCGATTCTGCGCCGCGCGCTGGAAGAGCCGATCCGCGTCATCGCGGTGAACTCCGGCCAGCCGGGCGACGTCATCGTTGCCGGCGCCCGCAAGTCCAAGGGCGACTGGGGCTTCGACGCTGGCGCCGGCGTGTGGGGCCACATGCTCGAGCGGGGCATCGTTGACCCCGCCAAGGTGACCCGCGCCGCGGTGGAGAACGCCTCCAGCGTGGCGGCCATGGTGCTGACCACCGAGGCCACCGTCACCGACCTGCCGGAGAAGAACCCGCCCGCCCCCATGGGTGGCGGCCACGGCGACCACATGGACTTCTAGTCCACTCCGGCCAACACGGCCAACGTAGAGGCCCCCGGCGCATGCCGGGGGCCTCTTGCTGTCCTTGAGAGCGCCGGGCCTAGGCGGCCAGCAGCTTGCGGAAGCGCGCTTCGGAGGCGAAGGGCCCCACGATGGCGAGGCGCTTGTCGGCGTGGACCAGCAGGCGACCGGCCGCGGCGGCCAGGTCCTTGGTGTTAACGGCGCGCAGGTCGGCCACCACCTCGTCGGGGGTGCGCACGCGCTCGCGCAGCAGCTCCTGCCCGCCCACCCAGCCCATGACGGCGCGCGAGTCCTCCAGGCGCAGGTCGAGCCGCCCCACGGCGTAGGAGAGAGCGCGCGCGGCCTCCTCCTCCGGCACGCCGCCGGCCAGCGAGGCGAACTGCCCCAGCACGGCCCGCAGCGCCGCGTCCACCTTAGACGGGTCGGTACCGCAGTAGACGGTCATGGCGCCGGTGTCGCGGTAGTGCATCGCCGCCGAGTGGATGTCGTAGGCCAGGCCCCCGCGCTCGCGCACCTCCAGGAACAGACGGGAAGTCATCCCCTCGCCCAGGATGACGTTGAGCAGGTCGGAGGCTGGGCGGCCCGGCGCATCGGAGGCGATGCCGGGCGTGGCCAGGGCTATGTGCGCCTGGTCGGTGCGCTTGCGGTACACCTTCACCCGGTCGCCCGCAGGGCCCTCATCGGCGGGCAGCCAGGCCAGCGGGGCGGACCCGGCAGGCAGGCCTCCCAGCAGGCGTTCCGCCTCCTGGAGCACCTCCTGGTGCGTGACGGCCCCCGCCACAGCCACCACCATGTTGGCGGGGGTGTACTGACGGGCGTGATAGTCCCGCAGCTGGGCACGAGTGATGCCGCCCACCGACTCTTTGGTGCCCGCGATGTCGCGGCCCATGGCCTGCTCGGGCCAGAGCGCCTCGTCCAGCAGCATGTCGGCGATGGCGTCGGGCTGGTCGTAGGTCATCGCAATCTCTTCGATGACCACCCCGCGCTCACGCTCCATCTCCGTCCCGTCCAGCAGGGGCGCCGCCACCATGTCGGCCAGCACGTCCAGCGCCAGCGCCATGTGCGCCGCGCCCACCTTGGCGTAGTAGATGGTGGCCTCCCGGTCCGTGGAGGCGTTCATCAGCCCGCCGACGGATTCGATAGCCCCGCTCACCAGCTCCGGGTCCGGCCGCTTGGCCGTGCCCTTGAACAGCATGTGCTCCAGGAAGTGCGATGCCCCGGCGTGCGCCTCGTCCTCGTGCCGCGAGCCAGTGCCCACGAAGATGCCCACGCTGGCCGAGCGCGTTCCGGGCATGGGTGCGGTAAGCACCCGAAGGCCGTTGGGGAGCACACTGCGCTCGAACATCTGCACCTCGCTGTGGGGGATGGGCTAGGAGAGCGGCTCCAGCACCTGCTGGCCGTCCATGTAGGGTATCAGCACGGGCGGCAGGACCACCGAGCCGTCGGGGCGCTGGTAGGTCTCCAGCAGCGCGATGAGCACCCGCGGGAGCGCCAGGCCGGAGCCGTTGAGGGTGTGGACAAATTCCGAGCGACCGCCCGCCTCGCGCCGGAAGCGGATGTTGGCCCGCCGGGCCTGGAAGTCCGTGCAGTTGGAGCAGGAGGAGACCTCCAGCCACTCATCGGAAGCGGGGGTGTAGATCTCGACGTCGTAGGAGTGGGTGGAGGGGAAGCTCATGTCCCCCGCGCACAGCTCCAGGATGCGGAAGGGCAGCCCCAGCCCCCGCACCACGTCCGAGGCGTGCTCCACCAGCGCCTCCAGGGCGGCGGGGGAGTCCTGCGGCTCGACGAAGTGGTACATCTCCACCTTCTCGAACTGATGCAGGCGCTTGAGCCCACGCACCTGCGAGCCGGCAGCGGCGCGCTCGCGGCGGAAGCACTGAGTGTCCGCCATGTAGCGTAGGGGCAGCGTGCCGGGTTCGAGTATCTCGTCGCGGTGCAGGTTGGTCAGCGGCACCTCGGCGGTGGGGATGAGCCAGAGGTCCTCCTCGCCGTCCTTGTAGAGCGCGTCGGCGAACTTGGGCAAGTTGGAGGAGCCCACCAGGCTCTCCCCATGCACCAGCAGCGGCAGCGCCCACTCCTTGTAGCAGTGCTTCTCGCGGTGCAGATCCAGCATCCAGCGCACCAGCGCCCGCTGTAGGCGCGCGCCCGTCTCGGCGTACACCGCGAACATGCGCCCACTCACGCGGGCACCGCGCTCGAAGTCGGTGATGCCCAGCGACTCGGACAGCTCCCAGTGGGGGCGCAGCGGGAAGTCGTAGGTGCGTCGCTCTCCCTCCTCGCGCGCCACCACGTTCGCCTCTGCATCGTGGCCGTCGGGCGCCTCGTCAGAGACGATGTTGGGCAGGCGCAGCATCCCGGCACGCAGCTCCTCGCCCAGGGCGCGCTCCGACTCCTCCAGCTCCTTCATCCTCTCGCCCAGCTCCCGCACGGCAGCCTTCTGGGCCTCGGCCTCCGAGGCCTTGCCCGCCGCCAGCAGCGCACCGATGGCCTTGGAGGCCTCGTTGCGACGGGCCCGCGACTCCTCCAGCTCCGTGAGCACCGCCCGGTGGCGCTCGTCCAGCGCCGCGAGCGCCGCCACGGGGCCGGTGTCCTCACCCCGGCGGGTGAGTGAGCGGGTGATGGCATCGGGGCTCCGCCGCAGCAGTTCAAGCGGGAGCATCGGCGTCCTCTTCCTCATCGTCTTCATCGTCAGGAGTCCCCGGCGCGGTGTCGCGCACCTGGGGGAAGAGCAGCACGTCACGGATCGTCTTCTGGCCGGTCAGCAGCATCACCAGCCGGTCGATGCCGATGCCCAGGCCCCCGGTGGGGGGCATGCCGTGCTCCATGGCGCGCAGGAAGTCCTCGTCCATCCGGTCCAGGTCCTCGCCCTGATAGTGCTTGCGCAGCTCCTCCTGGTCGCTGAGGCGCTGGCGCTGCACGTCGGGGTCGTTCAGCTCGGTGTAGGAGTTGGCAATCTCCATGCCTGCGGCGAAGGCCTCGAACCGCTCGGCGTAGCGCGGATCGTCGGGGCTCGCCTTGGCCAGGGGAGACATCTCCACCGGGTAGTCCACCAGGAATGTGGGCTGGATGAGCCGGGGTTCCACGTAGGTGCCCACCAGCTTGTCGATGAGCCTCCCTCGGCTCTCGGCGTAGGTGGCCGGAACGCCCAGCTCCCGCATCCTGTCGGCCAGAGAGCGTGCGTCGGGGTGGTGGTTCAGGTCCACCCCCGCGTACTGGGCCACCGCATCGTGCAGGCCCAGGCGCGGCCACGGGCCCGCAAGCTCGATGGTCTGCCCCTCGAACTCCACGCTCGTCGTTCCCACCGCCTCCTGCGCCACCTGGGGCACCATGGCCTCCACGAGGGCCATGATGTCGTTGTAGTCGGCGTAGGCCTCGTAGGACTCCAGGAGGGTGAACTCCGGGTTGTGGTCGGCGTCGATGCCCTCGTTGCGGAAGACGCGCCCAATTTCGTACACCCGGTCCATCCCGCCCACCATGAGCCGCTTGAGATAGAGCTCCGTGGCGATGCGCAGGTAGAGCTGGCGGCCCAGCGCCAGATGTTCGGTGACGAAGGGCTGTGCCATGGCACCGGCGGGCACCGGCACCAGCACCGGCGTGTCCACCTCCAGGTAGCCACGCGCGTCGAAGAAGTGGCGTATCCCCGAGATGATGCGCGAGCGTGCGCGCATGGTACCGTGCACCTCGCGGTTGGCTATCAGGTCCAGATAACGCTGCCGGTACCGGCGCTCCACGTCCTTCAGGCCATGGAACTTGCCGGGCGGGGGGCGCAGCGCCTTGGCCAGGAACATGAGGCTCTGCGCCTCAAGCGACACCTCACCCATGCGGGTGCGGATCATGGTGCCGGTGGCGCCCACGAAGTCGCCAAGGTCCAGCTCATCCACGAGGGCGTAGTCATCGCCCAGCGCATCGCGGCGCAGGAAGAGCTGGAGGCGTCCGGCCGAGTCCTCGATGTCCAGGAAGGCCGCCTTGCCCATGTTGCGGGCCCGGGTGATACGCCCGGCGACGGACGCCTGCACCGGCCCAGCGCCGGCGGACTCAGCCCCGGTGAAGGCGGCCGCAGCCCCCTCGGTGTCGTGGGTGCGCTTGAAGCGCGGGGGGTAGGGGTCGATGCCCCGCTCGCGCAGGCGCGCCAACTTGGCGCGGCGGCTCTGCAGGAGCTCTTCACCACGCTGGGGCATAGGCCCTCCGAAGGGTGGCGGGGCAAGCCCGCCGGGATGATGTCGTGCTAGCGAACGGTGACGATCTTCACCCGCTGGGTGCCCAAGGGGATCATGAACTCCACCTCGTCGCCCGCCTTCTTGCCCAGCAGCGCCCGGCCCAGAGGGGACTCGTTAGAGATGCGCCCATCGGCGGGCGAGGCCTCGGCGCTGCCCACGATGGTGTAGGTGTCGGCGCGCTTGGCGGAGGCCGCCTGCACCTTCACGATGGAGCCGACCTCCACCACCGCGGATTTGGTGCCACCCTTGCCGTGGTCGGGGATGATGACCGCGTTCTGGATCATCAGCTCCAACTCCTGGATGCGCCCTTCGACGAAGGCCTGCTCGTTCTTGGCCTCTTCGTACTCGGCGTTCTCCAGATCACCGACTTCCTTCGCCTCGTGGATGCGTGCGGCGATCTGCTCGCGGCGAACCGTACGCAGCTCTTCCAGTTCGGCCTCAAGGTCCCGCAAGCCCTTGGTGGTGAGGTAGGTCTCTTCCTGTGGCATGGGCACACCTCTCGGGGTGGTGGGCTGTCCGTTCCAGGCAAGAACGCCGCCCTAAAGAGATAGGCACCGGCGAGCCCCTGACGGGGCCCCGGCGCCTGCATCCGACCAGCCTTGCGCACGGGGCATTGTACATCACCCCCGCCACCGGGGGGGAGACGCGCCCTCTAAGCACACGTCAGCACGGGTCAATGGCGGCCCTCGCTCAGAAGTACTGGTAAGCGCTTATCCGGGCTGTTCACGACTCCTGGGGCCGCCAACAGCCCCGCAAGTGCCTGTCAATCTCATTGAACCTAAATTCAAACTTTTTCTAAGATTGCGCTCAATCGTTGCCGTGGGAGACGGGTGCGAACCCGTGGGGAGGACGGCGTGCGGGTCACCGGTGGTGCCGCCAGGGGCAGGCCTCTGCACTCACCGAAGGCCCCCGGCGTGCGTCCCACCACCGACCGGGTGCGCAGCGCGCTGTTCAGCATCCTGGCCCCCCACGGCCTCGAGGACTCGGTGGCTGCGGATCTGTACGCGGGCACCGGGGCGCTGGGCATCGAGGCACTGAGCAGAGGGGCGGAGCACGTGGACTTCGTGGAGATGGACCGCCGACAGGTGGGTGTGATCAACGCCAATCTCCGGGACACGGGGACGGCGGGTCGCGCCACGGTCATCGCCGCGCCGGTGGAGCAGGCGGTGGAGCGCCTGGACCGCCGGTACGACTTCCTGCTCATGGACCCGCCCTACACCAAGCCCTTCCCCGCTCCGGTGCTGGAGCGCATCGGCGAGCGCGGGCTGCTTAGCGAGGGCGGACTGCTAGTGTGCGGGCACGCCTCGCGCGTCCCCGCGCCAGAGCGGTGCGGGCGACTGGTGCGGGTGCAGGACCGCCGCTACGGCGATGCGAGCCTGGCCTTCTACCAGCGGGAGGAGGACGCGCGCCAACGGGACGTGAACGAGGAGGTGGCCGCATGACCGTCGCCATCTACCCCGGCCGGTTCGACCCGGTGACCATGGGCCATCTAGACATCGTCCAGCGGGCTGCGCGCCTGTTCGAGCGGGTCATCATCACCGTGTTCGAGGCGCCGGAGAAGGCGACGCTTTTCTCCACGCAAGAGCGCATCGCACTGTTCAAGGAAGCGGTGAAGGGCACCACCAACGTGTCGGTCACCAGCTTCCACGGTTTGGTGGTGGACTGCGCACGGGCCAACGGCGCGGAAGCCATCGTTCGCGGCATCCGCATGAACGCTGACTTCGAGTACGAGTTCGAGATGGCCCTCATGAACCGGCGCCTCGCGCCGGACGTAGACGTTGTCTGCCTCATGACGGACATCCAGTACCAGTTCGTGCGCGCCAGTCTCATCAAGGAGGTGGCGCGATTGGGCGGGAACATCGATGGTCTCGCGCCACCCAACGTCATCAGTGCGCTGGCGGCCAAGTTGGGCAACGGGCCCTAGCGAGCGGCCTCGGTCGGGCGGGAGAGGAAGAGATGGTACAGGCAGCCCCACGGGGCAAGGAGGAACGGTATGGAGATCTTGGAACTGATCAACAAGCTGGAGAGCATGGCAACCCACGCCAAGCGCATGCCCATCACCGGCATGGCCATGGTGGACGCCGAGCGGCTGCTGGACGTCATTGACCAGCTGCGCCTGGCCATCCCGCGCAACATCTCAGAGGCCTCCGAGGTGCTGGAGCGACGCGAGCAGATCATCAACCAGACGATGCTGGACGCACGGCGCATCCGCAACACGGCCGAGCAGGACTCCCGCGCGTTGGTGGAGGAGTCGGAGCTGATCAAGTCCGCCCGCAAGCGCGGTGAGGAGATCATCGCCGAGGCCGAGCAGAAGGCCCAGCGGCTGATCCAGGCGGGTGAGCAGGAGTCGCGCCGGCGACGTGCGGGTGCCGATGAGTACGCCCGCGCCTCCTTGGACGAGCTGGGCGAGCACGTCGCCAAGCTGATGGAGACGGTGGAGGCCGGGCGGCGTGCCCTGGCTCCCCGCGAGAGCAAGGACCACAAGGACCGCCTGCCCGCCGCCTCCTAGTTCGGGCCGGTACCAGCCGAGCGAGAACAGGGCCCCGGCGTGCGCCGGGGCCCTGCGCTATACTCGCGCCCATCCCTGACCGACCCCCGGAGGCGCGCTATGTCCGTCACCCGCACCCTGTCCGACTACCTCATCTCCGCCAGCAGCGCCGAGCTGCCGGACTGGGTGCTCCACGAGTCCAAGCGCACCCTGCTGAACATGCTGGCCATCTCGGTCTCGGCCTCGGTGCAGAAGCCCGTGTTGGCCCTCACCGAGTGGGCGCGCGCCCAGGGCTCAACGGCCCAGGCCACGGCCATCGGCTCGGGCCTGCGCACCAGCGCTTTCAACGCCGCGCAGGTCAACGGCTACGCCGCCCACCTGCAGGACTACGACGACACCCACTTCCCCACGGTGCTCCACCCCACCGCGCCGGTGTGGCCCGCAGTACTCGCCGCCGCCGAGGTGACAGGCGCGTCGGGGCGTGATGCTTTGGCCGCCTTCGCCCTGGGCGCCGAGGCCGCCTGCCGCATCGCCATGTCCGTCCACCCTTGGCACTACGACACGGGCTGGCACATCACTGGCACCGCCGGGGTGTTCGGCGCCGCCGCCGGCGCGGGCCGCCTGCTAGGCCTGGACGCGGGGCAGCTAGTGTACGCGCTGGGCGCCGCCGGGACGCAGGCCGCCGGCGTGCGGGAGGTGTTCGGGTCCGACGCCAAGGCGCTCCATGCCGCCAAAGCCGCGGCAAACGGCCTGCAGGCTGTGCAGCTAGCGAAGGCGGGCTTCACCGCAGCCGACGACATCATCGGCGGGCGGCGCGGCTTCTGGGCCGTGCTCTCGCCCAACGGGCACGACGAGGCCCAGCTGACCGGGCGGCTGGGCGAGCACTGGGAGCTGGGCAACAACGGCCTCAAGCCCTACGCCAACGGCGTGGTCTCGCACCCTATCCAGGACGCGGTGATCCGCCTGCGCAACGAGCACTCGCTCAAGGCCGAACAGGTGGGGGCCATCACCGCGCGGGTGAACCCACTGGTGCTGGAGCTGATGAACCGCCCCGAACCGCGCCGTGGGCTGGAAGGCAAGTTCTCCTTCCAGCACTGCGCCGCCGCCGCCCTGGTGGACGGGGCCGGGCATGATGCCCAGTTCTCCGACGCCAAGGTGGCGGACCCCGTCATCAGCGCCCTGCGCGCCAAGGTCTCGGCGAAACCCGAGGAGGGCATCGAGGAGGACGAGGTGTACCTGGCGATACGTCTCACCGACGGACGCACCGTCGAGACGCACGTCGAGCACGCCACCGGCTCACCCTCCAACCCCATGTCCGACGAGGTGCTGACGGCCAAGTACACCGCGCTCACCGCCGAGGTGCTGGGCGCGGCGCAGACCGAGGCGCTGCGCAAGGCCGTCTGGTCGCTGAACAGCGCGCCGGACGTGCGCGAGGTGGCCCGGCTCATGGCTCGCAAGGGCTAGGCGTGGACGCAGCCCTTCCCCGGTCCGTCCTGTGGCTGGCCGTGGGGGTGGCGGCGGTGTCGGCGTCGGCGGTGTTCATCCGCCTGGCCGACGCACCGCCCCTCTCGGTGGCCGCCCTGCGAATGGTGTTGGGCGCGGCGCTCATCGCCCTCCCCACCCTCATCTGGCAGCGCGCAGGGCTGCGCGCCCTGCGCCGGGCCGACTTGCGCCCCCTGGCGGGTTCCGGCCTGCTGCTGGCGGCCCACTTCGCCGCGTTCATCTCCTCCCTCTCCCTCACCTCCGTGGCCAACGCCGTGTTCCTGGTGACCACCACGCCGGTGTTCGTTGCGCTGGGTGAGGCCGTGTTCCTGCGCCAGCGGCCCTCGCGCCTCATGTGGGGGGCCGTGGCCCTCTCCATGGCGGGGGGCGGCGGGCTGGCGCTGGACGCCACCGGCGGCGAGGGGCACCTAGCGGGCGATGCGCTTGCGCTGGTGGGCGCAGCCACGGTGTCGGGCTACCTGCTAGTGGGCCGGCGCGTGCGCGCCCGCATGGGTGTGATGGCCTACTCCACGGTGGTGAACAGCGTGGCCGCGCTGGCGCTGCTGGCGCTGGCCCTGGCGGCCGGGAGCCCGCTGGTGAGGCTTGAGCCCGCCAGTTATCTGTGGATCGGGCTGGTGGCGCTGGTACCCCAGGTCATCGGCCACTCGCTGCTCAACTGGTCGCTGGCGCACGTTTCCGCCACCACCGTGACGCTGGCAGTGCGGGCCGAACCCGTGGTTTCCACGCTCCTGGCGGTGCCCGTGCTGGGGGAATTTCCCGGCTGGGTCCTGGCTCCGGGAGCGGTGCTCATCCTGGCGGGGGCGGTGGTCGCCGCCCGGGCCGAGGGCAGACGCGCCGTATAATCGGCCTATGCCGTCCCAACGCCCCCAGGCGCTGCTCACAGAGCTGTCCGTCCGCAACGTGGCGGTCATCGCCTCCACGCGCCTGGAGCTGGGGCCGGGGCTCAACGTCATCACCGGCGAGACGGGAGCGGGTAAATCGCTCCTGGTGGACGCCCTGGAGTTGGTGCTGGGTGGACGGGCGGGGCGCGAGCTGCTGCGCGCCGGTGCCGAGCGCGCCGGTGCGGAGGCCGTCTTCCACCTGCCCCCTGCCGACCCGGCATGGGCGGCGGCGCTGGAGCCACTGGGCATCGAGGTGGACGAGGACGGCGTGCTGGCGCTGGCGCGTGAGCTCAGCGCCGATGGGCGCACCGTGGCGCGGGTGAACGGCCGTACGGTGCCCGTGGGCACGCTGCGCGCGGTCGGCGCACTGCTGGTGGACATCCACGGCCAGGGGGAGCACCTCTCGCTGCTGGACGCGCGCACCCAACTGGCGCTGCTGGACGCGGCGGGCGGACTAGACGCCCTGAACACGCGCGTGGCCGAGGCGGTGCGCGCGGTGCGCGCGGCGCGCGAGGCGCTGGCCGGCCATGAGGATGCGGCGCGCCAGGCGGCGCAGCAGGCCGACCTGCTGACCCTCCAGGTGAACGAGATAGACGCGGCCCAGGTGCAGCCCGGCGAGGAAGCCGTACTGGCCCAGGAACGCGCCGTGCTGGCCTCGGCCCAGGAGGTGGGCGAGGCGTGCGCCGCTGCCTACGAGGCGCTGTACGCCGGGGGGCAGAACGCGGCGGACCTCATCGGCGAGGCGCTGCACGCCCTGCGCCGCGTACCCGACCCCACCGGCGCGCTGGCCCGCCATGCCGACGCGCTGGAAGCGGCGAGCGCCGGGGTGGAGGAGGCCGCGCACGAGCTGCACGCCCACGCCGACGGGCTGGAGGCAGACCCGCGCCGCCTGGAGGCCATCGAGGAGCGCATCGGCGTCCTGCGCGCCCTCAAGCGCAGGTACGGGGGCAGCGAGGAGGCGGTGCTCGCCTTCGCCGAACGCGCCCGTGCGGGCCTGGAGGCGGCGGGCGATGCGGGCGCGCTGCACGAGAGGCTGGAGCGCGAAGCCGCCAGAGTTGCCCAGCATGCAGGTTTGCTGGCAAGCCAACTTTACAGTGCGCGTGCCGCCGCCGCACGGGCGCTGGAGACCCACGTGGCGGCGGAGCTGGCGGACCTGGGCATGGGCCGGGTGCGCTTCGCCGTGGCACTCTCCCAGCGGGATGACCCCGCCGGGCTCCCCTGCCCGGACGGGCGCACTCTGGCCTACGGGAGCCGGGGCGTGGACGATGCCGAGTTCCGCGTGGAGACCAACCCCGGCGAGGGGATGCGCGCGCTGGCGCGCGTGGCCTCGGGCGGTGAGACGGCCCGGCTGATGCTGGCGCTCAAGGGTGCGCTGGCGGCTGGTGGCGGGGTACCCACGCTGGTGTTCGACGAGGTGGACGCGGGCGTCGGCGCGCGGGCGGGAACGGTGGTGGGCCGCAAGCTGTGGACGCTGGGGCGCGAGGCGCAGGTGCTGTGCGTGACGCACCTTGCGCAGATCGCCGCCTTCGCCGACCGCCACTACCGCGTCGCCAAGGCCACCGACGGCGGCCGCACCGTCTCCGGTGCCGAGGCGCTGGACGCCGAGGGGCGCCGGGCCGAGGTGGCAGCCCTGCTGGGCGGCGGTTCCGCCAGCCTGGAGGGGGCCGCCCGCGAGCTGCTGGCCGAGGCCGCGGCGCTCAAGGGCCGGGACTAGTAGTCCAGGCTCCCCTTCACCCGCTCACGTTCGCGCGTCCCCGCCTCCTCGGCGGCGCGGCTACCGGCGATGAGCACCTCGTCTATCTCGTCCATGATGGGGCTGAAGGGCCCCGCCGTGCGGAGCCGGGCCGCGCCGGGGACGTACCCCTTCACCGCCCCGTACTCCTCAGAGGACTGCGGCAGCGCGGGGTGCTCCTGGGGCGCACGGAATACGTTTATAGGGTCCTTGCCCTTCTCCACGCGGGTCATCTGCTCCTCCAGCATGCGCCGCAGCAGGATGATGCCCCGGTCCGACTCGCCCAGCATCTCCTCGGTGCGGTCGGCGATGGGCCCCTGGTCGCGCCAGACCACCATGTCCTGCCCGGCGATATAGGAGGGCAGCTCCTCCAGCGGGGCCTCGAAGGTGGTCAGGTGCGGCTGCTCCGGCAGCTGCACGCCGTGGCCAGGCACCCACGCCTGGTAGATGATGGACCAGGTGGTCTCATCGTCCATGGGCGTGCGCATCTCTATCTGGTAGAGGCCCGCGGTGCCCAGTGAGACGGCGGTGGGGAAGATGAACGGGTGCCCGTGCTCCCAGTCGGGGGCGTGCTCGTCCTGACCCTCCAAGATGCGCCGCTTGTTGATGCCGTGGGCCGTGGGCTCGAAGGCGATGCGGGCGTGTGGGCGCTTGAGGCGCGCGAAGGTGGATGCCAGCGCCTCGGACCACTCCCCGCGCCGGGTCGCCAGGTACTCCCAGAACCAACCGTGCAGGTGCTCGGCGTGCACCGGATCCAGCGCGTTCTCCACGCACTGAAGCCAGTTGCAGGGGATGGTCGTCACCGCCACGTGGCGTAGCGCACCCTCCACGGTGAAGGGGCGCCAGGCGGGCAGCAGCGGGGCGGGCTGCGGGCCGAGGTAGGCCCAGATGAGCCCTCCCAGCTCGGCCACGGGATAGGCACTCACCCGCACCTTGTCCTTGAAGCGCGAGTTACCGGACTCGGCGGGCTGGAGCACGCAGGCCCCCGCCTCGTCGAAGGTCCACCCGTGGTAGGGACAGCGCAGGCCATCATCCGTGGGTATGCCCCACTTCAGGTCCACCCGCCGGTGGGGGCAGCGCCGGGCGATAAGCCCCAAGCGGCCCTGGGTGTCCTGGTAGAGAGTGAGCGCCTCACCTAGCACCCGCACCGGACGCACCGGGTTGTCGGCCAGCTCCCCGGTGGTGGAGATGGGGTGCCAGTAGCGGCGCAGCAGCTCCCCCATAGGCGTTCCGGGGCCCACCCGGCTGAGGCGCTCGTTCTGCTCTGCGGTCAGCATCGCTGCCCTCCCCGCGCCCTAGCGGCGCACGCGGCTCCCGGCCACGGCGGCCACCAGGGGGGCCACCACGATCCACAGGGCGATGGTGATGACCATCGCCTCCACGTAGCTCACCGTCTTGAGCCCGAACCACGGCCCGATGACCCCGGCGAAGAGCATCAGCATCCAGAAACTCAAGAAGAATCGCACCCCCGCCGAGGGATCGCCAGCATGGCCATGCAACCCATGCGCACCTACACACCGTGCAGCCCGGACGGGGGCAAGACTACCACCGCGCGCCCCTGCGTCCCACTCCGCCGGGGGAGAGGAACCGTTCACGCCTCGGACACGTCTTGCACTTTCGGAGGCACGGAGCGCTCACGGGTGGGGTTATCGTCCACTCTGCGCTCCGCGCCCGACTCCACCCCAGGGAGGCCACCATGGAACAACGCCTGCACAAGAGCTCCAAGTAGAAGATCATTGGGGGGTGAGCCCAAGGCCGCCGTGCGTGATAACCGTCGCATGGCCGCAGGGCTGGTGCTGGTGGGCGTGGTGACCTGGGGCGTGTGGGGCGCGCTCTGGCGCCTCTGGCCGGTGCTGC
>JAYNIL010000009.1:0-3477 GCA_038109085.1 Chloroflexota bacterium | reverse complement strand
GGCGTGGTGACCTGGGGCGTGTGGGGCGCGCTCTGGCGCCTCTGGCCGGTGCTGCTCATCATCGCCGGCGCCCAAGTGGTGCTGGGCAGACGCGCCCCGCTGGTGGCGGGACTCATCGCCGCCGCGCTGCTGGCCGGAGCCATCGCCCTCGCCGCCTTCATCGGCCCCTCCACGGCGGGCATGCGCACGTTGTACGTGGACGAGCCACTGGGCATCGTGCCCGTCACCCGCATGGACATGTAGGTGGACTTCGGCGCAGGCTCGCTGCACGTGCGCGCGCTGCCTGAGGACTCGCGTCTACTGGCTGAGTCCGCGCAGGTGATGCCCGGCCGCGAGGCCATCGCAGCGGTGAAGCGCAACGGCGGGACGGCCAGCCTGAGTGTGCGCTAGCCCGGCAGGTGGGTGAGGCGCTCGCTGATGGGCAGGCCGCCACCCTTGAGCGTGCGGGCCACGGGGCAGAGGCCCGCTATCTGCTCCAGACGCTCCAGCTGCCCGGCGTCGAGGTCACCGGTGACGGTGACCTCGACGTATATCTCGTCCACGGGCGCACCCTCTGCCCCCTCGCCCTTGCCGTGGGTCAGCTCAACCCGCACGTCCCGCAGCGCCCAGTCCTTCCTCCCAGCGTACAGCCGGAGCGTGATGGCGATTCAGCCACCCAGTGAGGAGAGGAGCAGCTCAAAGGGGCGCATGCCCCGATCGGCCCCGCCCGCCGAGGGAGGCTCGTCTGTCGTCACCTCATGGCCGCGCGCGCTGGCGCGAGCGGCGAGGCCGTCCAGGCTCTGGACGCTGACGCTGTTCAGGGGGCCGTCGCTGGGCATGGGGCTCACCTCGCTTGGGCTTCAGATGCGCCCGCTCACGCAGGCGGTGCGCCTAGGCGGCCTCGGGGGCCTGGTCGGCCTCGATGGCCGCGTTCATGGCGGCGATGGCCACCTCTATCTGCCCCTCGTCCGGCTTGCGGGTGGTCATAGCCTGCAGGAGCAAGGAGGGCACCGTACCCGCGCGTACCAGCCAATTTCCCGAGTGCGCCGCGTTGAAGCGGATCACCTCGTAGGAGATGCCGGCGATAACCGGCACCAACAGCACCCGTGAGGCGATGCGCAGCGGCAAGTCGGGCGTGCCCAGCAGAACGAACACCACGATGCTCACCAGCATCACCGTCAGCAGGAACGCCGTGCCGCAGCGCGGGTGCGCGGCGGGGAACCGGCGTAGGTTCACCGGCTCCAGCTCTAGCTCGTGCTCGTTGGTGTGGACGGCCATGTGCTCAGCGGCGTGGTAGCCGAACACCCGGCGGATGGACGGCATGAGCCCCACCAGCGCCAGGTACGCGAAGAAGATGCCCAGGCGCAGGAGCCCCTCCCCCAGGTTGGAGAGGATGGAGCTGCCCGTGAAGCGGTCCACGCCGTAGTGGGTGAGCACCAGGGGCAGGACGAAGAACAGGCCGATGCCCAGCCCCAGCGAGGCGGCCATGGTGAGCGCCAGCGCCCAGGCCGGGATGGGCTTCTCGTCCTCCTCCTCACCAGCGGCCACCTGCGCTGAGTAGGTCAAGGCGCGCATGCCCACCACCAGAGACTCGGCCAGCACCAGCACACCGCGCACCAAGGGCACGCGCCGCAAGCGCCCGGTGCTCCAGGCGGGCACGGGGCGGCACACAGTGCGGATCGAGCCGTCGGGGTGGCGGGCGGCGACGGTGTACACGCTGCGCCCGCGGATCATCACACCTTCGATGACCGCCTGACCGCCGTACACGAACCGCTGTTGGGACACGCGGGCCTCCCGCCCGGTCTGGGGTGCAGCCCTACTTGAGGTTGAAGCGGCGCTTCAGGCGCTCCACGCGACCCTCGGTGTCCACGATGCGCTGCTCACCGGTGTAGAAGGGGTGGCAGGCGCCGCAGATCTCCACCTTGATGGTGGGGGTGGTGGCACCAGTGGTGAAGGTGTTCCCACAGGAGCAGGTAACCTGCGCTTCCTCGTAGTAGGTGGGGTGAATGCCGGTCTTCATGGTGCTGCTCCTGTGCCTTGGGAACGAGCAAGGCACATACTCTTCTGATGCGCGGGCCCTGGAGAACGGTGCTGCTAGGCTGTGGCGGGGACGACGTTGGCGCGCTTGCGCAGCTTGGTGGCGTGGTCGAACTTGACCTCGCCGTCCACCAGCGCGTAGAGCGTGTGGTCACGCCCCATGCCCACGTTCATGCCCGGGAAGAACTGGGTACCGCGCTGACGCAGGATGATAGTCCCTGCGCGCACCTGCTCGCCGCCAAAGCGCTTCACGCCCAGGCGCTTGCTCTTGGAGTCGCGTCCGTTGCGGCTGGAGCCGCCTGCCTTCTTATGCGCCACTGCTCTTGCTCCGCGTGCGCTTGGGGGCAGCAGCCGCGCCCACGCCGACGATCTCCTTGATAGCGAGCTTCGTCAGCCACTGGCGGTGGCCCTGCTTCACCTGGTAGCGCACCTTGGGCTTGTACTTGAAGACGATCACCTTGTCGCCGCGCCCCTGCTCGGCGACCTCGGCCACAACCTTGGCCCCCTCAACGGTGGGGGTACCAACGGTGGCCGCGCCGTCCTGGGCCAGGAGGAGAACACGGCCGAGTTCGACTGTGCTGCCCACCTCGCCGGGAAGCTTCTCCACGGTGATGGTCTGACCGGGCTGGACCCGGTACTGCTTACCGCCGGTTTCGATGATTGCGTAGTTCATGCTCACAACCAAGGTATTTTAGCCGTCCGGACCCGGTGCTGACAAGGGGTGTCGCGGCCATCGGATGCAAGAGGGGGTGCGCCGGGTGGCGCACCCCCTCCCCGTTGGCCGTTGCGCGGGGGCTAGTCGTCCTCGTCGTCCTCGGGCGCGTCCTCATCAGCCTCGTCTGGCTCATCCGGCTCCTCGTCCCCGTCCAGGCGCAGCGCCAGTTGGGGGCTCGCGGGTGCGGCGGGTGCGGGCGGCGGAGCCTCCTTGGCGCGCTTGCCCGCCGGGGGCTTGGGTGCGGCGGCCAGTGTGGGCAGCTGCGGGATCTCCTCCCAAGAGCGCTCCTTGAATGCCGAGAGGGAGATGACCCGGTCGGCGTCGGCCAGCTTGGTCATTACCATCACGCCCTGGGTGTTGCGGCCCAGGGTGCGTATCTCCTCCAGCCGCGTGCGGTAGACCATGGCCTTGGAGGAGCCCACCATCACCTCCTCCACCTCCGGACCCGTGACCACTGCCCCGGCCAGGGGACCGGTCTTGTCGGTGATCTTCAGTGCGATGACGCCCTGCACGTTGCGCCCCGTGGTGCGGAACCGGTTCACCGGGGTGCGCTTGCCGAATCCGCGCACCGTGAGCACCAGCAGCTGGTCATCGGGGTTGGCCACGTCCATACCCACCAGCTCATCGTCGTCCAGCAGCCGGATACCGCGCACGCCGCCCGCCCCGCGCGTCTGACGCAGCGGCACATCGGTGAGAGCGAACTGCACCCCCTTGCCGTTGCGGGTGACCATGATGGCCGTCATGGA
>JAYNIL010000008.1:4512-54227 GCA_038109085.1 Chloroflexota bacterium | reverse complement strand
GCCGAGGCGAGCGCCGCGCTCACGCCCTCCGGCGCACAGGCCGCCCGGTTGGAGGGCCTCTGGCCCGTGCTGGCGGCGGCCGAGCGGGCGGCGGCATCCGCCCACCGGCGGCGGCTCGCAGAACGCCTGCATGGGTTGTACGTCATCGTAGACCCGGCGCTCACCGGCGGGCGTGACCCGGCATGGGTGGCAGCCGAAGCCCTGGCGGGCGGGGCCACGGCGCTCCAACTGCGGGTGAAGGAGACGGACGCGGGCGACTGGATCCCCCTGGCCCAGCGTCTGGCCGCGCTGGCGCGCGAGGCCGGCGCGGCGCTGTTCATCAACGATCACGTCGACGTGGCCATCGCCTCGGGGGCCGACGGCGTGCACTTGGGCCAGCACGACCTGCCGCTGGCCGCGGCGCGTGCCGTCCTGCGCCCCTGGCACTTGGCGGGCACCTCCAACGCCCTCGTGGAGGAGGCGCGCGCATCGCTGGAGGGCGGGGCCGACTACATCGCCGTGGGGCGCATGTTCGAGACGGCCTCCAAAGCCAACACCCGCCCCGCTGGCCCCGCGCGATTGGCGCAGGTGCGGGCGCTAGTGCCCGCCGGCGGGCCGCCCCTGGTGGCCATCGGCGGCATCACCCCGGCCAACGTGGGCGAGGTGGCGCAGGCCGGTGCCGACGGGGTGTGCGTCATCGGCGCTGTGACGGGTGCACCCGACCCGCGCGGGGCGGCAGCGACGCTGCTGGCGGCCTTCCACGCGGGCCAGAGGGCCTAGCCGTGCGCGTCGCGCTCTTCTCCGCGCTGCCCCACGACCGGGCATTCTTCACCGAGGCCAACCCTGCCTACGGGCACGACCTGGGCTTCTACGACACGGCGCTCAACGAGGAGTCCGTGGCCCTGGCCTTCGGCATCCGGGCCGTCTGCGCATTCGTCCACGACCGGCTCAACGCCGACGTGCTGGCCATGCTCGCCTCCGGCGGCACCGAGCTGGTGGCGCTGCGGTGCACGGGCTTCAACAACGTGGACCTGCACGCCGCACAGGTGCACGGCATCACGGTGATGCGCGTGCCTGCCTACTCCCCGCACGCGGTGGCTGAACACGCCGCCGCGCTGATGCTAGCGCTGAACCGCAAGGTGCACCGGGCCTACAACCGGTTGCGCGAGGGGAACTTCGCCCTGGAGGGCCTGCTGGGATTCGAGATGGCGGGCAAGAGCGTGGGCATCGTGGGCGCCGGGGCCATCGGCGCCGTCACCGCGCGCATCATGGCCGGGTTCGGCTGCAGGGTGCTGGCCCACGACCCGGCGCCCAGCCCCGCCGTTGAGGCGTTGGGCGTCCGTTACGTGGGCCTGGATGTGCTGCTGGAAGAGGCGGACATCATCTCCCTACACTGCCCACTCACGCCGTCAACGCATCACCTCATCGGCACCAAGGCGCTGGAGCGCATGAAGCCGGGAGCCATGCTCATCAACACCAGCAGGTGGGCGGTGGTTGACACGCGCGCGATCATCGGCGCACTCAAGTCCGGGCGCCTGGGCGCGCTGGGACTGGACGTCTACGAGGAGGAGGGGGACCTGTTCTTCCGCGACTTGTCGGGACAGGTGCTCCAGGACGATGTGTTCAGCCGCCTGCTCACCTTCCCCAACGTGCTCATCACGGGCCACCAGGGCTTTTACACCCGCGAGGCGCTGGAGGCCATCGCCCACACCACGCTAGTGAACATCTCCGCCTTCGAGCGCGGAGAAACCTCGGGCAACGAGGTCACCACGGCGCTGCTGGCAGACTAGGGCCCTAGGGGACCAGCGCCGCGGCGGCGGTGCGGGCCAGCGCCAGCAGCCCGGAGGGCCACACGCCCAGCACCAGGACGGCGCAGACGCACACGCCCAGCGCCACGGCCAGGGTGCGGGGCACACCGATGCGCTCCGGCGATACGGGCTCGCGCAGGTAGGCCACGCGCACCAGATTCAGGTAGTAGTAGGCGGAGACCACCCCGTTGAGCGCACCCACCACCACCAGCCACAGCAGACCGGTGTTCACGGCGGCGTTGAATAGGAACAGCTTGCCCACGAACCCCACGGTGGGCGGCAGGCCGGTGAGGGCGATGGCCGACACCGCCAGCGCCGCTGCCAGTACCGGGGAGCGCTTCGCCAGGCCCGCCAGGCCCGCGATGGTCTCGTCCCCGGTGCGCTCGGTGACGGCCAGCGCCACGAAGAAGGCGGCCAGGTTCATGGCGGCGTACCCCGCCAGGTAGAAGAGCACCGCCGTGGGGCCCAGCGACCCGTCCCCCGCCTCCCGGGAGTTGGCCGCCACCGCCGCCACGCCCATGAGCATGTACCCGGCGTGAGCGATGGTGGAATAGCCCAGCAAGCGCTTGAGGTTGCTCTGCGCCAGCGCCGTCAGGTTGCCGACGGTCATGGTGATGGCGGCGAGCACCGCGAAGAGCACCGACCAGTCTGCCTCCACCGGGCCCAGGCCCACCGTGAACAGCCGCAGCACCACGGCGAAGGCAGCGCCCTTGGAGGCGACCGCCAGGAACGCGCCCACGGGCACCGGCGCGCCCTGGTAGACGTCCGGTGTCCACATCTGCGCAGGCACCATGGACAGCTTAAAGCCGAAGCCCACCGCCGCCAACGCCGCGCCCACCAGCACCGCCGAACCGCCGTACGCGAAGCCGCCGTGGCCCGCCACCACCGCCGTGGCGATGGTGGGGCCGCCATCTGGGGCGATGAGCCGCAGGGTGCCCGTGGCCCCGTACAGGAAGGCGAAGCCGTACAGCAGCACCGCCGAGGCCACGGCGGACAGAAGCAGGTACTTCACCCCTGCCTCCACGCCCCCCGCGCGCCCCTTGGCGAAGGCCGCCAGGGCCGCCACTGGCAGCGAGGCCAGCTCCAGGGAGACATAGATGGTCAGCAGGTCCGCCGCGCCCGCCAGCAGGGTGAGGCCGGCGGCGGAGAAGAGCAGCAGGCCCGCGAACTCACCGCCGTAGGGGCGGTAGCGCTCCGCGTGGGTGAATGAGGCCAGCAGCACCAGGGCGCTGGCGCAGGTGACCAGCAGGCCCAGGAAGACCGACAGACCGTCGGAGACCAGCGCCCCCCCGAAAGCGGCCTCTGCCCCGTCCAGCCCTGCCCACAGACTCACGCCCAGCGCGAGGGGGACGGACAGACCGGCTAGGGCAACGGCCTGCACCGCACCGGAGCGGCGCAGAAGGGGCCCGGCTAGCACGAGGGCCGTTGCCAGGATGGCGAGAGAAAGTGCGGGGGAAACCAGGTAGAGGTCACGCGCGCTCATGCCGCCCCCAGCCCGCGCAGGATGGGCGCCAGGCCCGCCTCGAAGGCGTCGGTGATGAGGCGCGGGTACACTCCCACCACGAAGATGGGCACGATGAGCACGGCCATGGCCGCCAGGTCAACGGGACGCGCGTCGGGCAGGTGGTCCCAGCGCTCCAGCCGCGGGCCGAAGAGCACCCGCTGCGCGGCCCAGAGGATGTAACCGGCGGCCAGCACCACGCCGAAGGCGCACAGCGCCGTGGCGAGGCCGTACACGGAGAATGTCCCCATGAACACAAGCAGCTCAGCCACGAATCCGGAGGTAGTAGGCAGGCCCAGGGAGGCCAGGCCCGCGATCATGAAGCCCAGGGCCAGCAGCGGCACCTGACGCGCCAGCCCCCCCATGTCGGGGATGTGGCGGGTGTGGGTGCGCTCGTACACCAGCCCCACCATGACGAACAGCAGGCCAGTGATGGTGCCGTGGGTGAACAGCTGGAGCGCGGCGCCTGAGAGGCCCACCCCGTCCAGCGCCGCGGGTGCGGCCCCCGTCGAGGCGAGGCCCAGCACCACGAAGCCCATGTGGCTCACCGAAGAGTAGGCCACCATGCGCTTGAGGTCCGTCTGGCGCAGGACGATGAACGCCCCGTACAGCACGTTCAGCGCAGCGAGGGCCGCCAGCAGCGGGGCGGCATCACGCAGCTGGTCCGGGAACAGCCCCGCGTTGATGCGCAGCAGGCCGTAGCCGCCCATCTTCAGCAGCACACCCGCCAGCATGACAGACACGGCCGTCGGGGCGTCGGTGTGGGCGTCGGGCAGCCAGGTGTGCAACGGGAAGACCGGCAGCTTCACGGCGAAGGCCACCAGGAAGCCGCTGAACACCAGCGAGCCCGGCACCAGGAGCGAGCCCATGTCGCGCCCAGCCAGCGCCGCCATGTCGAAGGTGCGCTCGGAGCCGGGGAAGGAGAAGTAAAGGGCCAGTATCGCGGCGAGCATGAAGGCCGAGCCCGCCAGGGTGTAGACGAGGAACTTCATGGCCGAGTACTCGCGCCGCCCCGTCCCCCAGCGGGAGATGAGCAGGAACATGGGCACCAGCTCCAGTTCCCAGAAGACGAAGAAGAGCACCAGGTCCTGGGCCACGAACACGCCCATCACCGCGGCCTGTAGCACGGCGAGCCACGCGAAGTACTCGCGCGCTCGCAGCTCTACGTTCCAGGAGACCAGCACCGCCGCCAAACCCAGGATGCCGTTGAGCAGCACCAGTGGAGCCGAGAGGCCGTCCACCCGAAGCAGGTAGGCGATGTCCAGCGCGCCAATCCACGAGACGTCCACGGCGTAGCCGCCCGCGCCCTCGTACCCGGCGAACACCACGGCGGCGACGGCCAGCTCAGCCACGGCGGCACCGGTGGCGATGACGCGCGGGGCGCGCGCGTCACGGCCCAGCACCACCACGGCGATGGCGCCAACCAGGGGGATGAGGATGAGGGCCGTCAGCATCACTTCCCTACCGTCCCAGCAGATACAGGAGCAGGATCACCATCACGCCCGTGGAAAGGGCCAGGCCGTAGGCCTGCGCCTGCCCGGTCTGGAGCAGGGCCAGGGCGCGGCCACCGCTGCGGCCCGTCCAGCCCGCCAGGTCCACCACCCCGTCCACCACGTGCCGGTCAGCCCAGTCGGCGGCCAGGAACAACCCTCGGTGGAGCAGGCGGCGCACCACCAGCGTCTCGTACAGGTAGTCCATGTAGTAGCGCGCGGCCAGCACCCGCCCGGCTGCGTGCCACCAGCCCGGCATGCCATCCAGCGAGAGGGCGTGCGTGCCGTACAGCAGCACCGCTAGCCCCAGTCCGCCCAGTGCGGCAAGGGTGGAGACCAGGGCCACGCCCCCGTTGAACTCCGGCGCCGCATCACCCAGCAGGTGGGAGAACCAGTGCGCGGGGACGATGCCCAGGTCCACCGGTGCGTTGGCGACGAACCCCGCCCCCACGGCCATCACCGCCAGCAACAGCAGGGGCACCAGCATGGCGGGCTCGGACTCGTGCTTGTGGACGTGCAGGTGCGCCTCGTCGGGGAGGCGTTCGGCGTGGGGCACCGACTCGATGCCGCCCCGGAACTGTCCGTGGAAGGTGAGCAGGAGCATCCGGCCCACGTAGAAGGCCGTGAGCCCCGCCGCCGCCAGGCCCAGCCAGAAGGCGGCCTGCGCCGCACCCACCGACCCGGCGTGGGCTCCGTCCCAGGCGACGGCCAGCACCTCGTCCTTGGACCAGAACCCGGACAGGGGGAATACCCCGGCCAGCGCCAGCCCGCCAACGAGCATCACGCCGTAGGTCACGGGCATCCAGGCGCGCAGCCCGCCCATGTGGCGCATGTCGAAGGTGTGCACCGAGTGATGCACCGACCCGGAGCCGAGGAACAGCAGGCACTTGAAGAAGGCGTGGGTGAACAGGTGGAACATGGCCACCGCAGGCCCGCCTACGCCCAGGGCAATGAACATATAGCCCAGCTGGCTCACCGTGGAGAAGGCGAGCACCCGCTTGATGTCCGTTGCCACCAGCCCTAAGGCAGCCGCCAGGAGCGCCGTCACGCCGCCCACCAGGGCGACGGTGTTCAGCGCCGCGTCGCTCGCCTCGAAGAGGGGGAAGGTGCGCGCCACCAGGTACACGCCCGCCGCGACCATGGTGGCCGCGTGGATCAGCGAGGAGACGGGCGTGGGGCCCTCCATGGCGTCGGGCAGCCAGGTGTTCAGGGGGAACTGGGCGCTCTTGCCCACGGCACCCGCGAACAGCCCCAGCGCGACCCAGGTGGCGGCCCCGCCCGCCAGCAGCTCCGGCGCATGCTCGATGAGGTCGGGGATGGCGAAGGGGTCCAGCCCCTCGGCGATGAACGCGGCGCGCTGGGTGAACAGGTAGAGCAGCCCCAGCAGCATGCCGAAGTCACCGATGCGGGTGATGATGAACGCCTTCTTGGCCGCAGCCGCCGCCGCCGGGCGGTGGAACCAGAAGCCGATGAGCAGGAAGGAGAAGAGGCCCACCAACTCCCAGAACACGTACAGTTGCACCAGATTGTGGGCGAGCACCAGCCCCAGCATGGCCGCCGTGAACAGCGAGAGGTACGCGAAGTAGCGCGGGTAGTCGGCGTAGGGCCCGCCCTCTGCGTGCTCGTCCTTGCGCATGTAGCCCAGCGAGAAGACGTGCACCAGGGTGCTGATGCCCGTGACCACCGTGGCCATCAGCGCCGAGAGGTTGTCCACTAGCACGCCGATGGACAGCGTGAACCCGCCCGCTCCGCCCACCGCGAGCCAGCGGTGCGGCTCGTAACCAACTGCGTGGCCGTGCTCACCCTGCGTGGCGGCGAGGGCCACGACGGCGAGGGCGAAGGCACCAGCCACCAGCGCGATTGTGAGCGGGGCCGCCCAGCGCCACGCACCGGGTGCGAGACGCCGGACGATGCCTATGGAGAGCACGCCCCCCAGCAGGGGCAGCCCGATGATGAGCCATGCGGCGGTTTCGCTCATGCCTTCGCTACAGCTTCCTAAGGATCTCGTCAGCCACGTGCTCGCGCCCGCGCGGGACCATCACCCGGTAGGCGGCACGCTCGCCACCCGCCAGGATGCCGCCCTCCGGCAGCAGGCGCACCGGCAGACCCTCGGCCTCCAGCGCCTCCTGCCACATCTCAGCCAGAATCAGGTTGGGTGCCTTCTTGTAATCGACCCACATGCCCGTTCCCCTCAGCCTGCGCGCTAGCGGCGCAGCAGGCTGACCTCCGTCAGGTCTACCGTATCGCGCGAGCGCACCAGCACCAGCACCAGCGCCAGCCCCAACGCCACCTCGGCCGCGGCCACCACCACCACGAACAGCGCGAAGGCCTGCCCCTCCAACAGGGCGTCCGCCTCGCCCAGAGCCAGGCCGGCGGGCTCGACGTAGCGGGAAAAGGCCACCAGCGCCACGTTCACCGCGTTGAGCATGAGCTCCACGCCGATGAGCACGCCAATGACGTGCCTGCGAGTCAGTGCGCCGTAAAGCCCGATGCAGAACAGCAGCGCCGAGAGAATGAGCAATCGCTCAAGCATCGGAACGCTCCCGCACCAGCGCCAGCGCGCCCACCACCACGGCCAGCAGCAGCACGCCCATCACCTCGAAGGCCAGCAGGTGGTCGCTCACCAGCACCTGGCCCAGGCGCGTGGGGGCGTCCACGAACACCCGCGCCGCGGGCCCCGGCAGGCTTTCCGGCAGCAGGTTCCACTGCGCCTGGGTCACCGCGTGGGCCAGCAGCCCGAAGAGCACCGCGCCGATGAGCGCGGCGGCGGGCCCCAGAGGACCGGAGCGCGAGGACATGGGCACGTCGCGCGTGAGCATCACGGCGAAGATAATCAGCACCGCCACGCCACCCGCGTACACCAGCACCTGCACCACGGCCAGGAACGCCGCTCCCGCCAGGGCGAAGATACCCGCCACGCCCAGGAACGAGACGACCATCAACAGGCCCGCGTGGAAGATAGAGCGCACGCTGACGGCACCCAACGCCCCGGCGACGGCCAGCGCGGCCAGGGCCCAGAAGACGATGTCCTGGAACAGGTTCATGCCTGCTTCCCCTGCTCGCCCGTGTCTCCACCCTCGGCCACCTCGCCGTTGGCGGTGGCGCGCAGGTCGGCGGCGCCGGCGCCCATCTCCGGGCGCTTGGGGTGCCAAAAGTAGGGCTCGCGCCCCACGCCGTCCCACTCCTTGGAACCCTCGGCGTAGGGGGTGTAGTCGTCCTGGCGTTCCAGCTGCGGGCGGTACCAGGTGGAGGGGTGCTTCTCGCGTGACTTGAGTACCTCCACGTTGATGATCAGGTCTTCGCGCCGGTACTGGGCGGCCTCGAAGCGGGTGCCCATGTGCAGCGCGTCGTAGGGGCACGCCTCCACGCACAGGGCGCAGTACATGCACCGACCCTGGTCGATGTCGAAGGTCTCCACCTTGTAGGAGCCGCCGTCCTGCTCGTTGCCGCCGTGGGGGTCGGTGACGATGCGGATGATGCCCAGCGGGCAGTACTTGGCGCAGGAGGCGCACCCGGTGCACCGCTCCTGGTACCAAGTGAACTCCTGGCCCCGGAAGCGCGAATGCTGGGGCACGTGCTGCTCCGGGTACGAGATGGTGACCGGCTTGCGGATGAAGTTGCGCAGCGTGACCATCAGGCCGCGCACCAAGCCCTCGCCGTACATCAGGCCGCCTCCCGGCGAACGCGCGCCGCCAGCGGGGCGCGGGGCGAGCGTAGCGAGACCGCGCGCGCCACCACGCCCAGCGCGACGGCGGAGAGCGGCCAGTTGATGGCGCCCATCAACGCCAGCTGCCCGGCGCCGGGCTTCGGGAAGATGACCACCTCCACCGCCAGCAGCACCACGTTGAGCAGGCTGAGGGGGAACAGGCCCTTCCAGGCCAAGGTGAGCACCTGGTCCACGCGGTAGCGCGGCAGGGTGGCGCGCACCCACACCGCGGCGAAGGCGAACAGACCCACCTTGAGCAGGAACCAGACGTGGGAGGGCAGCAGCGGCCAGCGGTAGCCCTGGAGGAACAGCACCGCGAAGATGGCCCCGGCCACCAGTGTGTTGGTGAACTCGGCCAGCATAAAGATGCCGTACTTCATGCCGGAGTACTCCGTCATGTACCCGGCGACGATCTCCGACTCAGCCTCGGTCAGGTCAAAGGGGTTGCGGTTGAGCTCGGCAGAGATGGCCACCAGAAACACCAGCACCCCCAGGGGGGAGACCAGCAGGAAGGGGATGGACTGCGATTCCACCACGTCCACCAATGAGAGGGACCCAGCCAGCAGCGCTACACCCAGCAGCGCCATCACCAGCGGCACCTCGTAGGACAGCAGCATGGCCGCCGCGCGCATGGCGCCCAGGGTGGCGAAGCGGTTGGAGGAGGCGTATCCCGCCATGAGCACCGCGACGGACGCGATGCCGGAGACCGCCGTGAGGTACAGCAGGCCGATGTTCAGGTCCGCGAGGAACGAGCCGCGCCCGAAGGGGATCACGGCCAGCACCAGCAGGGTGGGCGCCAGCATCACCACCGGGGCCAGGGTGAACACCAGCCGGTCCGCAGCGCGGGGGATGATGTCCTCCTTGGTGAGGAGCTTGATGGCATCGGCGATGGGCTGGAACACCCCAAAGGGCCCGGCCCGATTGGGGCCCAGGCGCGATTGGAAGCGGCCCAGGAGGCGGCGCTCGGCCCATGTCCACACCGTACCCATGCCCAGCAGGGCGTTGGTGACCAGCAGGATGATGGCAAGGGCCGCCACGGCGTAGGCGAGCCACGCGTAGCCCGGGCCCAGCGCGTCCACCACGAAGGTGTACACGTTGCGATAGATGACGTTTTGGGCCAGTGACTCGCCCATCAGCGGTCCACCTCGCCCATGTTGAAGTCCAGGCTGCCCAGCGAGATGATGCCGTCGGCCAGCTTCCAGCCCACCAGCAGATCACGGAACACCGTGAGGGAGATGAAGGAGGGGGCGCGCACCTTGCACCGGTAGGGCTTGATGCTCCCGTCGCTCACCAGGTAGAAGCCCAGCTCACCCTTGGGCGCCTCGATGGGCACATAGGCATCGCCGGGCTCCGGACGGAACAGCATGTCCGTGGTGGCGCGCACCGGACCGCCGGGAACGTCCCGGTAGCACTGCTCCAAGATGCGCAGCGACTGGCGCACCTCCAGCATGCGCACCCAGAAGCGGGCGAAGTTGTCGCCCTCGGTCAGGGTGGGAACATCGAAGTCCACCCGATCGTACGCATCGTACGGGGCAGCCTTGCGGATGTCCCACTCCACGCCCGTGGCGCGCAGCACCGGGCCGGTGAGGGAGGCGTTGATGGCCTGCTCAGCGGTGAGCACGCCCACGCCCTTGATGCGCGAGAGGGTGATCTCCGAGCCGAAGATCAGCCGCTCCAGGTCATCGGCGTAGGCGGGCATGTCGTCCAGGAACCGACGCAGGGCGGGCCAGAACTCGTCGGGCGCGTCCTGGAAAACCCCACCGATGCGCATGTAGGAGACGGTGATGCGCGCACCGCACAGCATCTCGAACATGTCCAGGATGCGCTCGCGCTCCCGGAAGGCGTACATCAGCGCCGTGCCGCCGAACCCGCCCAGTTCCGCCAACAGGAAGCCCGCGCCGATCAGGTGCGAGGCGATGCGCTGGAGCTCGGCGGCGATGACGCGCAGGTACTGCCCGCGCTCCGGCACCGCCAGGCCCAGCAACTTCTCCGCGGAGAGCACGTAGGCCTGGTTGTTGGTCATGGAAGCGACGTAGTCGAGCCGGTCGGTCAACGTAATGACCTGGGTGTAAGAGCGCTCCTCAGCCAGCTTCTCCGTGCCCCGGTGCAAGTAGCCGATGACGGGCTCCGCGTCGATGATGTTCTCACCGTCCAGCGTCACCCGCATGCGGAACACGCCGTGGGTGGACGGGTGGTGGGGGCCAATGTTGACGACCAGCGGCTCGGTGGGCAGCGTCATGCCTCAGCCCCCGTGCGGCCAGATGTAGGGCAGTGGCGGCTCTAGGTAGTCCCGCCGCAGCGGGTGGCCGTCAAACCCTTCCCAGGTGAGGATGCGCCGCAGGTCTGGGTGGCCCTCGAAGCGCACCCCCATCAGGTCCCAGATCTCCCGCTCCTGGAGCAGCGCGCCGCGCCACACGGTGCTCACCGTGGGCAGCGTCGGGTCTTCGCGCCCCGGCACGGCGGCCTTGAGCACGGCCGTGGCGTTCCGCGAGAGGGAGGTGAGGTGGTAGACCAACTCGAAGTGTTCCACGCGGTCCACGGCGGTGACGGCGTTGAGCAGTGCGAAATCGTGCGACGGGTCCTGGCGCAGGAACGCACAAACCTGGGCGATGGCCTCCGGGCGCACCCAGACGGCATCCCCCGTTACGCCGGTGACGGCATCCGGGAAACGCTCGCGCAGCGCCTGCGCCAGGTCAGCGCCCACCGTGGCCAGGCTCATACGCCGGATCCCGCGGCGTGGGCCCCCACGCTGTAGCGCTTGATCTTCTCGTGCAGCTGCATGATGCCGTAGAGCAACGCGTCGGGCCGGGGTGGGCAGCCGGGCACGTACACGTCCACGGGGACGATGTGGTTCACGCCCGGCACCACCGAATAGCCCTGGTAGTACGGCCCGCCGGAGGTGGCGCACACGCCCATAGCAATAACCCATTTGGGCTCGGCCATCTGGTCGTAAATGCGCCGCACCGCCGGGGCCATCTTCCAAGTGAGGGTGCCGGAAACGATGAGCAGGTCCGCCTGGCGGGGACTGGCGCGCATCGCCTCGGCGCCGAATCGCGCCAGGTCGAATCGGGACATAGCCGAGCCGATCATCTCGAAAACGCAACAGGCCAGACCGAAGGCGACAGGCCAGGTGGCGGAGCGACGGCCCCAATTGAGCAACGCGTCCAGGGAAGTGACGGCCACGTTGGAGCGCACCTCGGCGGGCACCTCAATGGCTGGCTCCGGGAAGGCCTCCTGGGCCGACCACTTGAGCTGCTCGATGCTCTCGCCCTCGATGCGGTCGGTGTCCCAACCCACCAGCGGCGCGGGCACCGGCACCCCCGCTCCAGGAGGGACGAACAGGCCCGCCGGGTTGTCGTGCTGGTGCGCCATCACCCCACCCTGAAAGGCCCGCGGAAGGGGCCCGGAACAAGGTATTTACGAGTGAAGCGAGTCTAGCACAGGGGGTATGCGCCCACAAGTGAAACAGCGCACAAACTGCGTGCGGGCAAGCCGCGCGCCTTGGCCCGGCTCACTTCGTTCGTTCGATGGAAGGGGGTCTCCCCCTTCGGCGTTGAAGCGCCTACCCCCGTCTTCGCTCGCTCGGCGCTCGCTCATGGCAGCAGGCGCGTGGCCGGCACATTTAGAACGGGGCTCGCAGTGGGGCACAGCCCCAAACACGCTGACGGTCAGCGATTGTCCGGGCTAAAGGGGTGCAGTTGCAGAGAGCGCCTCTCCCCGCCGGAGGTTTAGCGCGAAACGCCAAGGGGGTGTCCCCCTTCTAACGAGCGAGCCGCAGGCGAGTGGGACAAGCGCTCGCCTCTAGCCGCGTCAGCCCTCCCGCTGGGCCAGCAGCCGCTCCAGGCGGCGCTGGCGGGTGGTCATGGTGAGGTCTCCCCGGGTGCGCTCCAGAACGGCGCGCAGCTGGTCGGTGGTGCGGCGCAGGCCTCCGGTGAGCGCGTCGGGGAAGTCCATCACCACCATGACGTTGTAGGCGTCGTCCATCACCTGCATCAGCTCCTCGCAGCGCGCGTCATCGCCGCGGCGCAACGAGTCCAGGATGTAGCGGCGCAGCTCCGAGGCGGCCTCGGCCAGCCCGTTCAGGTAGGAGGCTATCTCCACCCCCAGATCCTCCGGCGTAGGCACGGGCTCGGCGGCGATAAAGGCGTAGGCGCAGCGCGCCTCCGCGTACTCCTTCTGCGCGTCCTGGGTGTAGCCGGTGAAGTACAGGTCGGGGTGGCCCGCCAGGTCTGCGCGCACATGGGCCACGGCGGCGGCGGCGGCGGTCATCTGCTCACGGGCAGCATCCAGCTCGTTGCGGTGGACAGCGCGGATGGCGTTGGCCGATGTACGGATGATCTCCCTTGAGGCCTTGATGGCACGCTCACGCGCCTCGTGCTTCTCGCTGAACAGCGCCAGCGCGCGCTCGGTAATTTCGTCGAAAGCCTCCGTGCTCATCGATATCTCCCGCCGGGATGGTGCCCGCAGGCTACCAGAATGCGCACGCCGTATTCGTTGACCCTATACGCGTGCGGCTGGTAACGTCCGGTGCTTGGTAGAACACGTCCGCGCGCCTCACATCCCCGGGGCGCGCGCCGCCACAGGAGGACCCAATGACCGGCCTGTATCTGGCCATCGGAGCGAGCGTCATCGCCCTGCTCTTCGCCCTCTACCTCGCCAACCGCGTGCTGGCGAACGACGAGGGTACCGACCGCATGAAGGAGATCGGCAAGGCTATCCAGGAGGGTGCAAACGCCTTCTTGCGTCGTGAGTACACGGTGCTGGCCGTGTTCGTCGCGGTCGTCTTCATGATCCTGCTGGTGCTCGGTATCACACGGGACGACCAGCCCATCGAGACCTCCTACGCCTATTTAGTGGGCGCCATCGCCTCTGCTGTGACCGGGTTCATCGGCATGCGCATCGCGGTTAAGTCCAATATGCGCACCGCCGCCGCCGCACGCACGGGCTTAAACCCAGCACTGCGGGTGGCCTTCTCTTCGGGCGGGGTCATGGGCGTGAGCGTGGTGGGCATCGGACTGCTGGGCGCCGGTGTCCTCTGGATCATCTTCCACAACCCTGACGTGGTTGCCGGGTTCAGCTTCGGGGCCTCGTCCATCGCGTTGTTCGCACGCGTGGGCGGCGGGATCTACACCAAGGCCGCCGACGTGGGCGGCGATCTGGCTGGCAAAGTGGAGGCAGGCATCCCGGAGGACGACCCCCGCAACGCCGCGGTTATCGCCGATAACGTGGGCGACAACGTAGGCGACGTGGCTGGCATGGGGGCCGATCTGTTCGAGTCCTACGTCGGCTCCATCATCGCCACCCTCGCCCTGGCGGGCACCGCCGCCGTGGTGGGCCGCGACAACGCCATCGAGGCAGCAGGAGTGGTGCTGCCGTTCCTGATCGCGGGCGTGGGCATCATTGCTTCCATCATTGGTACCTTCCTGGTGCGCACCGGTGAGCAGGCCTCCATGAACAACCTGCTATGGGCGCTGCGCCGGGGGATCTTCGGAGCGGGCATCATCGGCCTTGCCGGTTCTTTCGCAGCCACTTGGTGGCTGTTCACCGTGGTGAACGACCTGTCCATGACGGCCGTGTGGAACGTGTTCGGCGCCGTTGCCGTGGGCCTGGGTGCGGGTGTCATCATCGGCACGGCGACGGAGTACTACACCTCCTACGAGTCCAAGCCCACCCAGGGCGTGGCTGCTCGCTCGGTCACGGGCCCAGCAACCGTCATCATCTCCGGCTTCGCCTCCGGCATGCTCTCGACCATCATCCCGATGGTGATCATCGCCGCGGCCGTGCTGGGCGCTCACCAGCTGGCGGGCCTTTACGGCATCGCCATCGCCGCTGTAGGCATGCTCTCCACCCTGGGCATCACCCTGGCCACCGACGCCTACGGCCCCGTGGCCGACAACGCGGGCGCCATCGCCGAGCAGGCCCACCTACCCGCCGAGGTGCGCGAGCGCACCGACGCCCTGGACTCCCTGGGCAACACTACCGCCGCGACCGGCAAGGGCTTCGCCATCGGCTCAGCGGTGCTGACCTCCCTGGCACTGATGGCCGCATACGCGCGCATCGTGGGGCTGGAAACTATCGACCTGCTCAACGTCTCCACCCTTGCGGGCCTACTGCTCGGCGCGCTGATGCCCTTCGTCTTCTCGGCCCTAACCATGGAGGCCGTCGGGCGCGCGGCGCAGGACATGGTTGAAGAGGTGCGCCGCCAGTTCAATGAGATCCCCGGCCTGCGGGAGGGCAAGGAGGGTGTGCGCGCTGAGTACGCCCGGTGCGTAGACATTTCCACCAAGGGCGCACTGCGCGAGATGATCATCCCCGGTCTACTGGCCGTGATCATCCCCGTAGCAGTGGGCGTCATCCCCTTCCTGGGTAAGGAGGCGGTGGGTGGCCTGCTCATCGGTGCCATCGCCGCCGGCGCCCTGCTAGCCATCACCATGGCCAACGCGGGCGGCTCTTGGGACAACGCCAAGAAGTACATCGAGGCCGGGCATCACGGCGGCAAGGGCACGCCCCAGCACGCAGCTGCGGTTGTGGGCGACACCGTGGGCGACCCCTTCAAGGACACCTCGGGCCCCTCGTTGAACATCTTAATCAAGCTCATGTCCGTGGTGGCGCTGGTGTTCGGTAACATCTTCGTCTAGCGGACAAAGCCAGCGAACGCACGAGAGGGCGGCCCGGCGGGCCGCCCTCTCTGGTTTTGCTGTTCCCCGATCGCTCGTTGGAGGGGGGACGTACCCTTTCGGCGCGGCGCGCTTACCACGTTTCCGCTCCCTGAGATAGGGATCGTATCCTCTAGGCGTCGCCCACACCATGGGCCAACTCCTCTTGCCGGTTGGGCGCGTTGGCCACGGCCTGAGCGTAGGCGCGCACGATGTCGTTGCGCCGCAGCACACCGACCAGCCTGCGCGGATCGTCCCGGCTGACCACGGGCAGCCGTCCCACCTCGTAGCCCCCCAGTTGCTTCATGGCCTCGTGCACGGACTGGTCGGGGTAAGCGACCGTGAGGCGCTTGGTGGCGATATCACCTACGGTGGCGGTGCTTTCGCGCGGGGCGCGCTCCAGATCAGAGATGGTCACTATACCCACCAGCCCACGATCCGCATCAACCACGGGAAAGCCCGTCTGGTTGTTAAGCGAGATCAGCTCCATCAGCGCCTCTATCGAGGCCGAGGCCTGGACCGTTGGGAAATCGCGCTGCATCACCCGCGAGACGGGCACCCGGCCCAGTACATCCGCCTCCTCTTCCTCGGGGAGGATGACCCCCCGCCGGCGCAACTTGGCAGTGTAGATGGTGTCGCGCCGCAGGATGCGGGCGGTGATGGTGGAGACGATGACCGCGGTCATCAGCGGCAGGATGAGTTCGTACTCACGGGTCATCTCGAAGACGATGATGATGGCGGTGATGGGCGCGCGCGCTGCGCCAGCGAACACCGCCGCCATGCCCACCACCGCGTAGGCACCTACCGGGCTAGTCATGCCAGGGAAAAGCCCGGCCGTGCCATGGCCGAAAACTCCGCCTAGCATGGCGCCCAAAAACAGCGAGGGCGCGAACACCCCCCCGATGCCCCCGCTGCCCAGGGTGAACGCCGTAGCCGCCAGCTTGAGCAGCAGGAGCACGGCCAGTATGCCGACGGTCATGTCACCCACCAGGGCCCTGCCCATGACCTCGAAGCCGCCGCCTAACACCTCGGGGAAGAAGAGGCCGATGACTCCCACACCCAACCCGCCCAGGGCGGGCCGCAGGTACACGGGCAAGCGTGTGAGGGCGACCAGGTCCTCCACCGCATAAATGGCGGTAGAGAAGCCTATGGCCACCACCGCGCTCAGCAGCCCCAGCACCAAGTAGAGCGGCACCTCCCACCCGGTTGAGAGCCAGTACTGCGGTACCTCGAAAGGTATGCGATCACCCAGCAAGGCGTGGGCCACTATGGCCGAGACCACGGAACTGAGCACTACCAGGCCCAGGGAGCGCACGGAGTAGCGGCGGAGAATTACCTCCAATCCGAAGAACACGCCCGCAATAGGGGTGTTGAAGGTTGCGGACACGCCACCTGCGGCACCGCACGCCACCAGCGTCCTCATCCAGTCGGATGGGAGATTTAGCCGATGGCCCACCCATGAGCCAAAGGCGGAACCCATGCCGATGATGGGGCCGACGATGCCCGCCGAGCCACCGGAGCCGATGGAAAGGAGCGACCCAACCGTGCGCGCCCAGGCCACCTGGGGGTCGATGCGCCCGCCATGCAGCGCAACGACCTCCATCACATCCGGTACGCCGTGCCCACCCGCCCCGCGCGCCAGCCAATACACCAGCACGCCCGCCGCGAGGCCTCCCAGGGCAGGAAGGATTAGCACCCCCCGCTCACCCATGAGGGGGAGCAAGTTCATGCCGAACCAGGTAAACCCATCGCCCAAGCGGCCCAACAGCATGCGGAAAGCCACCGCTCCCACCCCTGCACAGACGCCCACCACCAGGGCGAGCATCGCGCCCGAGAGTTCCTCCGACTGCCGCAGGGCGCCCCGCCATGCGGCGGGGCGCAGCAGAATGCGCATGTGCAGGCGATCCTCGGGGGTCATCGGACGACAGCCTCCGCATGGTTCGGGGATAGGTCCCTGCCAAGATAGCGCGCACGGGGTGCGCATGCACTCCGGAGCGGCTACGCTATCGTGCGCATCATCACGCGGAGGCGACACATGGACCTGGGACTGGTGGGCAAGCGGGCACTGGTGACCGGCGGCAGCAGGGGGATGGGGCGGGCGATAGCCGAGGCACTGGCCGCCGAGGGTGCGTCTGTATCGCTGTGCGCCCGAGACGGCGCGGCGGCCCAGGAGGCGGCGGCGGCCATCGCGGTGGCGACGGGCGCTCGCGTGGTTGCCTTCCAGGCCGACACGGGCTCGGCTGAAGATGTCGAACGGCTAGTGGCCGACACCGTCGCCGCGCTGGGCGGGCTGGACATCCTGGTGAACAACGCCGCACGCGTGGGCGGCACCGGCGGGCCGGACAATCTGGCCCAGCTCAACGTGGCCATGATCGAGGAGGACGTGCGGGTGAAGGTGCTGGGCTACCTGCGCGCCGCCAAGGCCGCCTACCCCTACATGGAGGCCGCCGGGTGGGGGCGCATCGTCAACATGGACGGCATGGCCGCCCGCAACGCCGCGGGCATCAGCGGCGGGCTGCGCAACGCCGCGGTGATGAACTTCACCAAGGTCATGTCGGAGGAGCTAGGGCCCAAGGGCATCACCGTCAACGCCGTTCACCCCTCGGTCACGCGCACGGCGGGGCTCATCAACCGACTCAAGGGCATCTCCGAGGCCAAGGGCATCAGCATCGCGGAGGCGGAGGCAGGCATCGCCGCGGGCAACGCCATCAAGCGGCTGGTGGACGAGACCGAGGTGGCCAACGTGGTCGCCTTCCTGTGCTCCGAGCAGGCCGGGTGCATCACCGGCGAGGCCGTGGCCGCATCGGGCGGCAATACGCGCTCGGTCTTCTACTAGCCGCCCCATTCCCCCGCCCGGCTGCTAAGATGCCGGGGCACCCCCACCAGGAGTCCGACCGCATGGTCCTGTCCGACCGCTCCATCCGCGAGGAGATGACCAAGGGCCGCATCGTCATCGAGCCGTTGGGCGAGGGGTGCATCCAGCCCGCCTCGGTGGACCTGCACCTGGCCCGTAACATCCTGGTGTTCCGCAACAACCAGGTGCCCTACGTGGACCTGCGCGCCATGAACGAGGACCTCACCGAGATGGTCACCATGGCGGACGACGTGCCCTTCATCCTCCACCCCGGTGAGTTCGTCCTGGGCTCCACCCTGGAGCACGTGGAGGTGCCGGACGACCTTGTGGCGCGCCTGGAGGGCAAGAGCTCGCTGGGGCGCGTGGGACTGCTGATCCACTCCACGGCGGGCTATGTGGACCCGGGGTGGAAGGGGAACCTGACGCTGGAGCTATCCAACGTCTCCGCATTGCCCATCACCCTCTACCACCGCATGAAGATCGGGCAGATATCGTTCCTGCGCCTGACCACCCCGGCCGACCGGCTGTACGGCTCGGCCGAGCTGGGCTCCAAGTACCAGGGGCAGGTGGACCCCACCCCCTCGCGCGTGCACCTGGACTTCAGGGGCCCGGCCGCCTAGCGGCGCCGGGCATATACTGGCGCTGGGCGCACCTGCGCCCGGAGCAAGAGCGTGCCCACCCGGCGCACCAGCACCCCACCCGACCACATGTCCCGGGCCCTGGCCCTGGCGCGGCAGGCCGTGGGCTCGGTGAGCCCCAACCCGCCCGTGGGCGCGGTGCTGGTGAAGGACGGTGCGGTGGTGGGCGAGGGCTTCACCCAGCCCCCCGGCGGTGACCACGCGGAGATCGTCGCCCTAAAGCAGGCGGGCAAGGCGGCGCGCGGGGCTGAGCTGTACGTGACGCTGGAGCCGTGCGCGCACTTCGGGCGCACGCCCCCCTGCACCGAGGCCATCATCCGCTCAGGGGTTGCGCGGGTGCACATCGCCGCGCTCGACCCTGCCCCGCACACCGGCGGGCGCGGGGTGTGGGTATTGGAGCACGCGGGCATCAGCGTGACGGTGCGCGAGGGGACGCCGGAGGCGCGCTCGCTCATCGAGTCCTTCGCCAAGCACGTCACCACCGGCATCCCATTCGTCACGGTCAAGTTCGCCATGAGCCTGGACGGCAAGATCGCAACCCGCTCCGGCGACTCCCGCTGGATCACGGGCTCCCCCGCCCGTGCGGCGGCGCATGGCCTGCGCGCCGGTGTGGACGCGGTGCTGGTGGGTATCGGCACGGCCCTTGCCGACGACCCGCAACTGACCGTGCGCGATGCGCCTGTGCCCGCGCGCGGCCAGCCGCTGCGGGTGGTGGTGGACTCGCGCCTGCGCCTCCCGCCTACCGCTGCCATGCTGGCGGCAGAGGGGCACACGCTGGTCGCCACCGCGACGGACGATTCGACCCGGCGCGCGGGCCTGGAGGCGGCGGGTGCTGAGGTGCTGGCGGTGCCGGGCAGAGACGGGCGCGTGGACTTGCCCGCGCTGCTGCGGGCGCTGGGCCAGCGGGAGGTGACGGCGGTGCTGGCCGAGGGTGGCGCAGGGCTCCTGGGCACGCTGTTCGACGCGCAAACCGTGGACAAGGTCGTCGCCTTCGTGGCCCCTGCCATCATCGGCGGGGCGCAGGCCCTCTCCCCCGTGGCGGGCCACGGCGCGGGCGTAATGCCCGACGTGCTGCGCCTGGTGCGCGTGAGCCACCAGGGCGTGGGCGACGACGTGATGATCACGGGCTACACCCGCTGACGGAGGCGACATGTTCACCGGCATCGTAGAGGAGACTGGCACGGTCAGGGCGCTGGAAGGCCACCGGCTGGTGGTGGCGGCGCGCACGGTGCGCGAGGGCGCGGGACTGGGCGATTCCATCGCCGTCAACGGCGCGTGCCTGACCGTGACGGCGCTGGAGCCCGAAGCCTTCACCGTGGAGCTCTCGGATGAGACGCTGGCGCGCACCAACCTGGGGGCGCTGCGGGCCGGTGACCCCGTGAACCTGGAGCGCGCGCTGGCTGCCAACGCACGATTGGGCGGGCACATCGTCCAGGGCCACGTGGACGGGACGGGCAGCCTCGTCTCGTTGGAGGGAACGACCGAGGCTCGGGTGCTCACGGTGCAGGCGCCAGAGGCGCTGGCCCGCTACATCGTGGAGAAGGGATTCATCGCCGTGGACGGCATGAGCCTGACGGTGGTGGACGTGCGCGATGTCCCAGGCGGTGGGGCGCGCTTCACCGTAGCCGTGATACCGTACACTTTCGACCACACGGTGCTGCGCTCGCGGCGTGCCGGGGACGCCTTGAACCTCGAGGTGGACATCCTGGCCAAGTACGTAGAGCGGCTCACGAACCGTCAGGGGTGAGGGACATGGCCGCAGGGAGCGTCGAACAGGCCATCGAGGACGTGCGCAACGGGCGCTTCGTCATCATCGTGGACGACGAGGACCGCGAAAACGAGGGCGACTTCGCCATGGCCGCCCGGTTCGTTGACGCCGACGCCATCAACTTCATGGCCCGCCACGGCCGCGGGCTGATCTGCGTGCCCATGACCGGCGAGCGGTTGGAGGCCCTGGAGCTGGAGGCGATGGTGCCGCGCAATACGGCGATGCACCGCACGGCCTTCACCGTCTCGGTGGACATCAACAACGGCGGCACGGGCATCAGCGCGGCTGACCGCGCGGCCACGGTGCAGGCGCTTCTGGCCCTGGACACCAAGCCCGAGGACCTGGCCCGCCCTGGCCACATGTTCCCCCTGCGGGCGCAGGAGGGCGGCGTGCTGGTGCGCGCCGGACAGACCGAGGGCTCGGTGGATCTGGCGCGCATGGCGGGGCTGGAGCCAGCGGCCGTCATCTGCGAGATCATGAGCGAGGACGGCACCATGGCCCGCCGTCCCCAGCTGGAGCGCATCGCCGTCGAGCACGGCCTGCACATAGTCAGCGTGGCCGACATCATCGCCTACCGGCTGGAGCACGAGCGGCTCATCGAGCGGGTTGCCGAGGCGCGTCTGCCCACCATCCACGGCGAGGCGCGCGTGGTCGCCTTCAAGTCGCGGGTGGACGCGGCCGAGCACGTGGCCCTGGTGTTCGGCGACGTCACCACGCCGGAGCCGGTGCTGGTGCGCGTGCACTCCGAGTGCCTCACGGGCGATGTGTTCGGGAGCCTGCGGTGCGACTGCGGCCCCCAGCGCGACATGGCCATCGCTGCCATCGCCGCCGAGGGGCGCGGCGTCTTCCTGTACATGCGCCAGGAGGGCCGGGGCATCGGCCTGCACAACAAGCTCAAGGCCTACGCCCTCCAGGACCAGGGCGCCGACACGGTAGAGGCCAACGCACAGCTCGGCTTCCCACCGGACCTGCGCCACTACGGCATCGGCGCACAGATACTGGTAGACCTGGGCGTGGGTCGCATGCGTCTACTCACCAACAACCCCAAGAAGGTGGTGGGGCTGGACTCCTACGGCCTGGAGCTGGTGGAGCGGGTGCCCATCGAGATAGCCGCCAACCCGGAGAACGCCGTGTACCTGGCGACCAAGCGCGAGAAGCTGGGCCACCTGCTTTCGGCGCTGGAGAACCCACCCTCCGCGTCCTGAGCCCTGACGCTAGGCACCCCGCCACCCGGCGGCTAGAATGCGGACATGGCCGAAGAGTTGGAAGGCTCACTCGACGCCCGCGGCCTGCGGGTCGGCATAATCGTCTCCCAGTTCAACGAAGCGGTGACCTCGCGCCTCCTGTCCGGAGCGCGAGAGGCACTGCGCCGCAACGGGGTGGCGGAGGGCGCCATCACCGTGGTGCACGTGCCCGGCTCGCTTGAGCTGCCCCAGGCGGCTGCGCGCATGGCCGCCTCCGGGCGGTGGGATGCGCTGGTGACGCTGGGGTGCGTGGTGCGCGGTGAGACCGCCCACTTCGACCTGGTGGCCGGTGAGTCGGCCCGCGGGGTGGCGGAGGTGGCCCGCACCAGCGGGGTGCCCGTGGCCTTCGGTGTGCTGACCACCAACACCATGCAGCAGGCGCTGGACCGCTCCGGCGGTGCCCTGGGCAACCGGGGCTACGATAGCGCCGAGGCGGCGTTGAAGATGGCGAGCCTGCTCCCCCGCCTGGACGCGGGGAAGGGAGCGTAGTCATGAGCATACAGACGCAGTTGGCCGAGGACATGAAGGCGGCGATGAAGGCGGGCGATACCGTCACCCGCGATGCCGTGCGGCTGATCCGCTCCGCCGTGGGGAACGCCGTCATCGACCAGGGCGCCAAGGACGGGGTGCTCAGCGATGAGGCCGTCACCGGCGTGCTGGCCAAGATGGCCAAGCAGTACCGCGATTCAATCGAGACGTACCGTGCCGCCAACCGCCAGGACCTGGTGGACAAGGAACAGGCGGAGCTTGACGTGGTGCTGCGCTACCTACCGGAGCAGCTGGAAGAAGCCGCCGTGCGCGCGTTGGTGGTCAAAGCCATCGCCCAGACGGGAGCTGATGGCCCCGCGGCCAAGGGCAAGGTGATGGGGGAGCTGATGCCCCAGGTGAAGGGCAAGGCCGACGGCTCCCTGGTGAACCGCGTGGTCACTGAGGAGCTGGCCACCCTCGGCTAGCACGTCCGGGGCACCGCCCCGCGAGAGGAGCGCACCAGTGGCAGCGCGTTACGGCATCCTGGTCTTCCCCGGCACCTGGAGCGAGGTGGACTTCCACGATGCGCTGGCCGGCGTGATGGGCGTGGAGGCCGCGTACGTCTTCCACAAGGAGCCGAGCCTGGCCCGGTTCGACGCCATCATCGTCCCCGGCGGCTTCTCCTACGGTGACTACCTGCGCCCCGGCGCCATCGCCCGCTTCTCCCCGGTGATGGGCGCGCTGGCCGACTTCGCGGCGGCGGGCGGCCCGGTACTGGGCTCGTGCAACGGCTTCCAGGTGCTTTGCGAGGCAGGGCTGCTGCCCGGAGCGCTGCTACGCAACCAGTCCCTGCAGTTCCGCTGCCAGCCCCAGCACCTGCGGGTGGAGCGCGCCATCGCGCCCTTCACCTCCCTGGCCCGCGAGGGGCAGGTGCTGTCTATCCCCGTCTCCCACGGCGACGGGAACTACTACGCCGACGATGCGACGCTGGAGCGCATGGAGGCCAACGGTCAGGTGCTCCTGCGCTATTGCGACGCCGAAGGCAACGTGAGCCCGGAGGCCAACCCCAACGGCTCCCGCGACAACATCGCCGGGGTCACCAACGAGGCGGGCAACGTGCTGGGCCTCATGCCTCACCCGGAGCGCGCCGTGGAGGCCGTGCTGGGTGGCGTGGACGGGCTGGTGCTGCTGCGCTCTGTGGACGAGGCGCTAGCTGAGCGGGCGCGCGGGCGATGAGCCTGGGAATCGTGCTGGCGCTGGCGGCCACGGTGGGCTGGGGCACGGGCGACGTGCTGGCCCGCAAAGCGGCGATGCACGCGCCGGCGGGCGCCGTGGTGGTGGCCATGACGGGGATCGTGGCCCTGGCGCTGGCCGTGGTGGTGGCCTTCACCAGCGGCGTCAGCTCCCTGGCGGTGGGTGGATGGTGGTTCTACCCCCTGGCCGCACTGATGGGGCTGCTCTCCTACCTGGGCGGGCAGGCGCTCTACCTGCTGGGGATGCAGCGCGCCGGAGTGACGCTCACCGCGCCCATCATCGGCGCGGTGCCGCTGCTTACCGTGGGCCTGGCCGTGGTCTTCGGCGGCGAGCGCCCCTCGCTGCCCACCCTGGCGGGCGCGGGGATCGTCGTGGCTGGCATCGCGCTGGTGGTGACCGACCGCGGGCGGGCGCTGCGCCCATGAGCGCCCTCACTCGCATCACCACCAGCACACCCGCGGGCATCGCCCTGGCCGTCATCGCCGCCTGCTCCTTCTCCACCACGGGGTTCATCGCCTCGCAGCTGGCGGGGGAGACGGCGCCGGGCCAGGTGATCGCCTTCTACGAGGCGGCCTTCGGGCTCTGCTTCGTCCTGGGCGTCTACGGGCGCTCCGTCCGGGGCGTCTCGCGCGCATCCGCCCCGTGGCTCATCGCCACGGGCCTAGCCCTGGCGACCGGGTTCGGCGGCTTCTACACGGCGCTCGCCCAGGTTGACCTGAGCGTGGTGGCCCCCATCGCGGGGGCCGTGCCGCTGGTCACGTACGGGGCAGTCCTGGTACTGCTGCGCGGGACGGAACGGCTCACCCCGCGCACCGTGGCGGGCGCGGCCCTGGTGGTGGGCGGCGTGGTCCTCATCAGCATTGTGAACGGCTAGCAGGAGAAGGCCCATGCCGGTATCGCAGGAGACCCTGGACCAGATCGCCCTCTCGCGGGCCGAGTACGACCTCATCGTCGCAAAGCTCGAGCGCGAGCCCACCCCGGTGGAGCTGGGGCTGTTCGGCGCGCTCTGGTCGGAGCACTGCGGTTACAAGCACTCGCGCCCCCTGCTCAAGGGCTTCCCCACCAGCGGCGAGGCCGTGCGCGTCAAGGCGGGCGAGGAGAACGCCGGGGTCGTGTCCATCGGCAACGGATGGAACGTGGTGTTCAAGGTGGAATCCCACAACCACCCCTCCGCGGTGGAGCCCTACCAGGGCGCGGCCACGGGCGTGGGCGGCATCGTGCGGGACATCCTGGCCATGGGCGCGCGGCCCGTGGCGCTGCTCAACTCCCTGCGCTTCGGCCCCCTCACCTCGGCGCGCAACCGCTACCTGTTCAGCGGCGTGGTCTCCGGCATCAGCGGCTACGGCAACTGCATCGGCGTGCCGGACGTGGGTGGCGAGGTGGTCTTCGCCGACTCCTACGCGGGCAACCCCCTGGTGAACGCCATGTGCGTGGGCCTGCTGCCCGACGGTGCGCTGATGCGCGCCGCCGCCTCCACCCCCGGCGCCACGCTGATGGTGGTGGGCTCGGCCACGGGGCGCGACGGCATCCATGGCGCGTCGGGCCTCGCCTCGCGCTCCTTCGAGTCCGAGGAGGAGCTGCGCCCCACGGTGCAGGTGGGTGACCCGTTCCTGGAGAAGGTGCTCATCGAGGCGTGCCTGGAGGCCGCGGTCTCCGGCCACCTGGAGGGGCTGCAGGACATGGGCGCGGCGGGCATCACCTCATCCGTCATGGAGGCGGCCTCGCGCGGCGGCACGGGCGTCGACCTAGACGTTTCGCTGGTGCCCCGGCGCGAGCCCGGCATGAACGCCTATGAGGTGATGCTCTCCGAATCGCAGGAGCGCATGCTGCTCATCGTCAAGCCCGGCCACGAGGGCGCCATCCAGGAGCTGTTTGCCAAGTGGGACCTGCCCGTCACCGCCGTGGGAACCGTGACGGACGACGGCATCGGGCGCGTGCGCGACGGGGAGCAGGTGGTGGCGCAGGTCGCCATCGAGACGCTGGTGGAGGCCCCGCAGTACCGCATCCCCTCCCGGCGCCCCGCGTACCTGGACCGGGTGCAGGGGGCACCGCTGCCCCCCGCTCCGGCTGCCACGCAGGCCGGTGCGCTGCTCACCAAGCTGCTGGCCTCACCCAACATCGCATCGAGGCGGGCCGTCTACCGCCAGTACGACCACCAAGTGCAGACCAACACGCTGGTGCCCCCCGGCGCTGGCGATGCCGCCGTGGTGCGGGTGCGCGGTGCGGGCGTGGCGCTGGCCGTAGCGCTGGATGGGCCGGGCCGCTCAGCCTACCTCGACCCGTACACCGGCGGCGCGCTGGCGGTGGCCGAGGCGTGCCGCAACGTGGCGTGCGCCGGGGGCAGGCCCCTTGCCGTTACCGACTGCCTCAACTTCGGCAACCCCACCAAGCCTGAGGTGTACTACCAGATGGAGGAGGCGGTGCGGGGCATGGCGGATGCGTGCCGCGCCCTGGGCGTGCCCGTGGTGAGCGGCAACGTTTCCCTCTACAACGAATCGCACGGCACCGCCATCTACCCCACCCCCGTGGTGGGCGCGTTGGGCCTGCTGGGCGACCCCACCAAGGCGCTGAGCGCCGGCTTCGGGGCCGATGGCGATGCCATCATCCTGCTGGGCACCGGCACGCTGGCCCAACCCGACGCGAGCCTGGGAGGTAGCGAATACCTGGCAGACGTCCACGGGCAGGTCATCGGTAAGCCCGCACTAGACCTGGACGCCGAGGCGCGTCTCCAGGGGCTGATGGTGCGCATGGCAGGCGAGGGGCTGGCGGCCTCGGCCCACGACTGCTCCGACGGCGGGTTGGCCGTGGCGCTGGCCGAATCGGCCATCATCGGGGGACACGGGGCAGACTGCACCGGTGCGCTTTTCGAAGGCACGCGGTGGGACGCGGCGCTGTTCGGGGAGGCGGCCTCCCGCATCGTGGTCTCGGCGCGCCCGCAGCACGTGGACGCCTTGCTGGCGGCGGCCCACGAGGCGGGCGTGCCCGCCCTGGCTCTGGGGACCGTGGGCGGTGAGCGCGTGCGGCTGGCAGGGCTGGTGGACGAGCCGTTGGCGGCGCTCACGGCGGCATGGAGCGGCGGCCTGGAGGCTGCGCTGGCGGGCTAGGCGCTGACGGGCGGGGCTGTCAGACGAGCCCCCATGCGCTATCATGGTGCGGTTTGGCGCGCTGCGCGTCCGGCGGGAACGGACGCCAGATGATTTCAATGAGAGGGCCCGCGAGGCCCGCGCGAGGAGCGGTTGGCATGAAGGTCATCTTCCTGGAAGACGTTGCAGGCACGGCGGACGCCGGTGAGATCAAGGACGTCAAGAACGGCTTCGCCCGCAACTTCCTGCTGCCCCAGGGTCTCGCCGCCCTGGCCACCCCCGACGCGCTCCAGCGCACCAAGGCCATCGAGAAGGCCGCCCAGGATAAGCGCATGCGCTACTCCCAGGAGTGGGGCGAGGTGGCCAAGGCCATGAACGGCACCCAGGTCACCATCGAGATGCGCGTGGGCCCCTCCGGCCGCCTCTTCGGCGCCGTGACCGGCCGCGCCATCGCCGAGCAGCTGGCCGAGCTCACCGGCCGCGCCATCGACCACCGCCAGGTGCTCCTGGGCACGGCTATCCACGAGCCGGGTGACTACCCGGTGGAGATCCGCCTCTACCGCGACGTCCACGCCTCGATCACCGTCTCGGTGATCCCGGAGGGCTACGTGCCCGCCGAGGCCGAGGGTGCCGCCGACACGGCTGACGAAGAGGTCGAGGACGAGGCCGCCGCGGCGCCCGCCGAGGACGCCGAGGACGACGGCACGGAAGCCTAAGCGGGGCGCGCCATGCTCCCCGACAAGCTCCCCCCGCACGACCCTGATGCCGAAGAGGCTGTGGTCGGTTCCCTGCTCATCGACGGGGAGGCCATCACCCGCACCGCCGCCCTGGTCAAGGCGGAGGACTTCTACCGCGAGCGCAACCGCTTCTGCTACGAGGCGGCCCTGGCGCTGTACGCGCGCCATGAGCCCATAGACCAGGTGTCCGTCTCCCGTGAGCTCTCGCTGCGCGGGAGGCTAGAGGGCGTGGGCGGCGCGGCGTACCTGGCCCACCTGGTAAGCGTGGTGCCCACCACGGTGCACGTAGAGCACTTCGCCACCATCGTGAACCGAACGGCGACCATGCGCCGCCTCATCCTGGCCGCGGGCAAGATCGCCGAGATCGGCTACGCCGACGCCGCCGACGTGGAAGCGGCCATGGCCCAGTCCGAGGAGCTGCTCTTCGGGGTGCGCAACACCCACGTCTCCCGCGACTTCGTGACCATCCGCGAGGTGCTGGACACCTACCTGGAGGAGTCGGCAGGCCTCGACCCGCTGGACGCGGGGCATTCGCCCGTGCCCACCGGCTTCACGGACCTTGATAACGCCCTGGGGCGCCTCCAGCGCGGCGACCTGTTCATCCTGGCCGCCCGCCCCTCCTTAGGGAAGTCCACCCTTGCCATGAACATCGCCCGCAACGCCGCCGGGCAGGGAGCGGTGGCCGCCGTGTTCAGCCTGGAGATGAGCCGCGAGCAGCTGGCGCTGCGCCTGCTCTCCGCTGAGGCGGAGGTGGACTCGCACCTGCTGCGCCTGGGGCTGCTCTCCGAGCGCAACATGCAGGGGGTGATGCACTCGGTGGGTGAGCTGTCGGATCTGGCCATCTATATGGACGATTCGCCCATGCAGACGGTGCTGGAGATGCGCGCCAAGCTGCGCCGCCTGCACACCAACCGCTCGCTGGACCTGGTCATCGTTGACTACCTGCAGCTCATCGCCGGGCGCGAGCAGCGCTCGGAGAACCGCGTGCAGGAGCTCTCGGAGATCACCCGCCAGCTCAAGGCCATAGCCCGCGACCTCAACGTGCCGGTCATCGCCCTCTCCCAGCTCTCCCGCGCCATCGAGCAGCGCCCCGACCACTACCCGCAGCTCTCGGACCTGCGTGAGTCCGGTTCCATCGAGCAGGACGCCGACGTGGTGGCGTTCATCCACCGCGAGGACAAGGTGTTCACCCAGGAGCAGTGGGATCAGCGCCACCCCTCCGACCCGTACCCAGAGAATCTGGCCCAGCTGGTCATCGCCAAGAACCGCCACGGGCCCACCAACAAGATCTCCCTATACTTCCGGGGCAACTTCTCACGCTTCGAGAACCTGGCCACGGAGTACTCCGCGCCGTGATTCCCTTTGGGGGCTTCGAGCCCGGCGTGCGCCAGGTGCCCGTGCCCGCCCCGCTCCTGGCGAGCCTCCTGGCCGAGATCACCGACCCGGCTGAGCTGCGCGTGTGCCTGCGCGTGTGCTGGCACATCGCACAGGTGCATGGGCTCCCCAAGGCGGTGGCCGTCGTGGCGCTGGAGGCCGACCCCGTGCTGCTGGCGGCCTTGGGCTCCGCCGAGGCGATACGCGGAGCGCTGACGGCAGCGGTGGCGCGGGGCGTGCTGCTGGCCCACGGCGAACGCTACCTGCTCAACACCCCGGAGAACCGGCGCGCTGCGGGCACCCCCGCGCCGGCACCGGCTCCGGTGAGCGCACCAGCGGGGCGGCCCCTGGCCGAGCAACCCACGGTCTACGCGCTGTACGAGGCGAACATCGGCCCGCTGACGCCACTGGTGGCCGAGCAGCTGCGGGCCGCTGAGTACGAACATACCAGCGAGCGCGTCGAGGCAGCCATACGCGAAGCGGTGGCGGCCAACGCTCGCAACTGGCGCTACATCGCGGCTATCCTGCAGCGGTGGGCGAGCGAGGGGCAGACGCCCCGGAAAGGACGGGCCAGTGGAGCACCTGGGCGACATCCTGCGGCGCTTAGCGCAGCAGAGTACCTCCGCGGCCGCCAACCGCCCCAACGCTGAGTGGGCGGAGGCGCTGGAGGAGACGGCCCACGCCACACCGGTGTGCCCGCTGTGCGGCGGGCGCGGTTGGGTGCGCCACGACGTGCCCGCCAACCACCGTGACTTCGGCGAGGCCTACCCGTGCTCTTGCCAGCGCGAGGTCTCCTCTGACCAGCGCCTGGCGCGCCTGCACCGCTTCTCCAACATGGGCTCCCTCGCCCAGGTGCGCTTCGAGTCCACAGCCACCGAGGGCCCGGGCACCGGCGCCGAGGCGCGGGCACGCTACGCTGCGGCCTACGAGGCGGCCGCCGGATGGGCGGCAGAGCCCCAGGGCACCTTCCTGATGGTGGGCGGGCCGGGTACGGGCAAGACGCACCTGGCCGCAGCCATCGCCAATCGGCTGATGGAGGCGGGCACGCCCGTCTTCTTCGCCTTCGTTCCCGATCTGCTGGACCACCTGCGCGCTGGGTACGGCTCCGAGGCAGACCTCTCTTACGACGAACTGTTCGAGCAGGTGAAGACGATACCCCTGCTGGTGCTGGACGACCTGGCGGCGCACCCCGGCTCCCCCTGGGCCGAGGAGAAGCTCTATCAGGTCATCAACCACCGGCACCTAAGCTCCCTGCCCACGGTCATCACCTCATCGGTGCAGGTGGAGCGGTTGGACGGGCGGCTCCAATCGCGCCTGTTGGATCCGCGCACCTCCCGCGTGCTAGACCTGGGCGCCGGGGTACGGGCGGCCACGGCGGGCATCGGCGAGGTACAACCCGCCCTGCTGCGCGCCATGACCTTCGCCGCGTTCACCCCAGGCGGCTCCGCGCCCGAGCGCGAGACGCAGGAGGCGGCGCTCGCCTTCGCCCGCAACTACGCGCGCCACCCGGAGGGGTGGCTGGTGCTGGTGGGCGATTCCGGGGTGGGCAAGACACACCTGGCTGTCGCCATCGCGGAGGAGCGCATCAAGGCGGTTGGTGAGGTGTTCTTCGCCTTCGTGCCCGATCTGCTGGACCACCTGCGCTACACCTTCAGCCCCGACTCGCGCGTGACCTACGATGAGTTGTTCGATCGGGTGAAGCAGACCCCCCTGCTGGTGCTGGACGATATGGGGAGCGAGTCCACCACGCCCTGGGCGGCGGAGAAGCTCTACCAGGTCATCGTGCACCGGCACAACGCGCACCTGCCCACCATCATCACAACGCGGGCCATCCCCTCTGAGGAGGGTGACCCCGTGGCCTCGCGCCTCAACGACACGCGGCTGGTGACGGTGATGCCCATACTGGGCGCCGACCACCGCACGGGCGCGCGCACCCGCTCCAAGGGCGGACGCCGGGCGTGAGCACCCTGCCCGCACCCCACGACGACGGCACCTGTGACTTCTGCGGCATCATCTCCGGCCGCCTGCCCCGGCGCGTGCGCCATCAGGCGGACGGCCTGCTGGTGTTCCGCAACGCCCTCACCTGGGTGCCGGTGATGTACCTCATCACTCCCACGGCGCACCTCTCCCAGGCCGAGTTCTGGGCCTCGCCCCTCTTCCCCCGCGCCGCCGCGCTGGCGGTGCAGCTGGGGCAGGAAGACGCCCCCAACGGCTTCCGGCTGGTGTCCAACTTCGGACACGACGGCATGCAGTCACAGGCGCACGGGCACCTACACGTGCTGGGCGGGACGGCGCTAGGCCTGTACGTGGACTTCCCCCGCAAGGGCGACTTCTGGCTGCGCAACTACGGCTCCACCGCCTTCGAGCCAGCGAAGGACGAGGCGTGGTGGGAGCGCTGATGGACGTGGGCTGGGTGGGCCTGGGCGGCGCGCTGGGCGCCGTGGCCCGCTACGGCGTGCTCTCGCTCACCGCGCGCATCGCCCCGGCGGGCTTCCCGTGGGGGGTGCTGGCGGCCAACGTGGCCGGTTCGCTCATCATCGGTGCGCTGGCGGGCTGGGGCAGCATGCGCGGGGGCTGGGGTGACGGCGCGCGTCTCTTCCTGTTCATCGGCGTGCTGGGTGGGTTCACCACCTTCTCCTCCATCACCAACGACACCCTGGCCCTGCTGCGCGAGGGCAACGCCCTCGCGGCGCTGGGCAACGCGGCCCTCTCCCTGGCGCTGGGCCTGGGAGCCGCGGCTATAGGCTACGCCGGGGCCCGCGCCCTCTAGCGGGGAGGCCGCCGCCTGGCCCACGGGCCCCTGGCACGCTACACTTGCCTTCCACAGTCCCGCGTCCGGAGAGAGGCATGGTCAGCAAGAAGAACCTGGTGGCGCTGCGCTACGACCCAGCGGAGCTCGACCGCAAGTGGCAGGAGCGCTGGGCCGCCCAGGGGCTGCACCACGTCAGCGAAGACGACCCGCGCCCGCGCTGGTTCGCGCTCACCATGTACCCCTACCCCTCCGGTGACCTGCACATCGGCCACTGGTACGCTATGGCCCCCTCGGACGCCCACGCCCGCTTCATGCGCATGCGCGGGTACAACGTGCTGCACCCCATGGGGTTCGACGCCTTCGGCCTGCCCGCCGAGAACGCGGCCATCAAGCGCGGCATCCACCCCAACACCTGGACCATGGACAACATCCGGCGCATGCGCGGCCAGCTGCGCTCCATGGGCCCCGTGTACGACTGGGACCGGGAGGTGGTCACCTGCCTGCCGGAATACTACCGGTGGAACCAATGGTTCTTCCTGCGCATGTACGAGAAGGGCCTGGCCTACCGCGCCTCGGCGCCGGTGAACTGGTGCCCCACCTGCCAGACGGTGCTGGCCAACGAGCAGGTGGTGGACGGGCGTTGCGAGCGCTCGGACGATGTGGTGATACGCCGGGAGATGGAGCAGTGGTTCCTGCGCATCACCGACTACGCCGATGAGCTGCTGGACTTCTCCGGCGTCATCGAGTGGCCCGAGCGCATAAAGGCGATGCAGACCAACTGGATAGGCCGGTCCGAGGGCGTGGAGATCTCCTTCGACATCGCGCACCTGGGCGCCTCCCAACAGGAGATACGCGCCTTCACCACCCGCATCGATACCGTGTTCGGCGTGACCTTCGTGGTGCTGGCACCGGAGCACCCCCTGGTGGCCCAGGTGACGACACCGGAGCATCGGGCGTCCGTGGATGCGTACGTGGCCCACTCGCGGGAGGCGTCGGAGATCGAGCGCCTCTCCACCGAGCGGGAGAAGACGGGCGTGTTCACCGGCGCCTACGCCATCAACCGGCTGAATGGCGAGCGCGTGCCCATCTGGACGGCCGACTACGTGCTGGCCACCTACGGCACCGGTGCGGTCATGGGCGTGCCCGCCCACGACGAGCGCGACTTCTCCTTCGCCGGCAAGTACGGGCTGGACATCCGCGTGGTGGTGGCCCCGCCCGGTTGGGACGGCAAGCCGCTGGAAGCGGCGTACGTCGCCAAGAACGAGGGCACGCAGGTCAGCTCCGGGCGCTTCGACGGCATGCCCAACGCCGAGGGGTACCAGGCCATCGCCTCACACATCGAGGCCGAAGGCTGGGGCAAGCGCACGGTCTCCTACCGGATGCGCGACTGGCTGGTCTCCCGTCAGCGCTACTGGGGCACGCCCATCCCCATCGTCTACTGCCCAAGGTGCGGGGCCGTGCCCGTGCCGGACGAGCAGCTCCCCGTGGTGCTGCCGGAGGACGCCGAGTTCAAGCCCACGGGCGAATCGCCCCTGCGCCAGCACGTCGGGTTCCTCCACACCACCTGCCCCAACTGCGGCGGGGCGGCCCAGCGTGAGACGGACACCATGGACACCTTCGTGGACTCGTCCTGGTACTTCCTGCGCTACCCCAGCCCGCAACTGGACACCGCGCCCTTCGACCGCGATGCGGCGGCGGGCTGGTGCCCCGTGGACCAGTACACCGGTGGGGCCGAGCACGCGACGATGCACCTGCTGTACGCGCGCTTCTTCACCAAGGTGATCCGCGATCTGGGGCTCATCGACTTCGGCGAGCCGTTCCTGCGTCTCTTCAACCAGGGCACCGTGCTCTCCGGCCACACCAAGATGTCCAAGTCGCGAGGCAACGTCATCGCGCCGGACGAGTACGTCTCGGTGCTGGGCGCAGACGCCGTGCGCCTATACCTGATGTTCATGGGCCCGTGGGACGGGGGCGGCGACTGGTCGGACGCGGGCATCAACGGAGTGGCCCGCTGGGTGAACCGCTTCTACGACCTGGTGCTGCGCGGGACGGACGGCATGCCCGCCGACGGGGCACCGGGCGATAGGGCGCTGCGGCGCGCCACCCACCAAGCTACGCGCCGGGTCATCGCTGACCTGGAGCGGTTCAAGTTCAACACGTCCATCGCCGCGCTCATGGAACTGACCAACGTCATGGGCCCCGCCGCTGATGCGGGCGAGGTCTCGAAGGGGGCGTGGGACGAGGCCATCAAGCACCTGCTACTGCTGCTGGCCCCCATGGCACCGCACCTGGCTGACGAGCTGTGGGAGCACACGGGCCACAGCGGCTCCGTCCACACCCACCAGCTGCCGGCCTGGGATGAGGAACTGGCCGCCGAGGACGAGCTGACGCTGGTGGTGCAGGTGAACGGCAAGTTGCGCGACCGCATCAGCGTGCCCGCAGACATCAGCGAGGAGGCCGCCAAGGCGGCGGCGCTGGCCTCGGAGCGCGTGCGCCCCTACACCGACGGCAAGGACATCGCCAAGGTCGTCTACGTTCCCTCGCGCACGCTGCTCAGCATCGTGGTGAAGGGCTAGCCCGCCCGCAGCAGCAGGCAGCGCGCCCGCTGGTGGGGCGTGGGCAGGCACTCTGTGACAATGCTGAACCCGCCCTTGGCCAGCACGTGGTCCCAGTCGGCGTGGGTGTACTTGTTGTGGGTGCTGAACAGCTCCAGCGCACGCTGGTAGCGCTGCGGCTCCGGCTCGCCGGGCTCCTCCACGCGCTGGGCGATGTAGTCGGCCATGGGCACGCGCACCCAGTCGTACAGCAGGAAACGCCCGCTTGGAGCCAGCACGCGCTTCGCCTCGGCCAGGAAGCGCCACGGGTCCTCGAAGGTGTGCAGCACGGCGCTCATGGTGAGCAGGTCAACGCTCGCGTCCGCCAGCGGGGCCAAGTCAACGGTGGCATCGTGCAGATGCAGGGTGGGCGGGGTGCCCGCGTAGGCGAGGCCCCGCGCGTTCTCCAGCATGTGCGGATTGGCGTCAACGCCCGTGAGGCGCGCGCCCGGCAGTCGCGTGCTCATATCGGCCAGGTACATGCCCGGCCCGCAGCCAACGTCGGTGATATGCGCGTCGGGGGCCAGGGTGAGCAGCACCGTGGCGTCGAACCACGCCCAGAACGGGGCGTTGAAGCGCACGACATAGCGCTCGCGCTGGCGGCGCAGCGCCCGCAGCTCCTGCTCCTCTCGCACCTCTCGCTCTGGCATGGCGTCTCCTACGTTGATTAAGACTTGAGCACGTCGGCCAGCGGCAGGGCCTCGACGCCCAACACCTCGGCGACGGAGGCGTGGACGGTGCGCCCGGCATAGGCGTTGATGCCCGCCGCCAGCGCAGGGTCGCGCCGCGCGGCCTCCAGGCTACCCCAGCGCGCCAGCGCTTGCGCGTAGGGGAGCGTGGCGTTGGTGAGGGCGATGGTGGAGGTGTGGGGCACCGCGCCGGGCATGTTGGTGACGGCGTAGTGAGTGACGCCCTCCTCCACGTATGAGGGGTGCCAATGGTAGGTGGGATGGGTGGTCTCCACGCACCGGCCCTAGTCCACCGACACGTCCACGATTACCGAGCCGGGGCGCATGGAGGCCACCATCGCGCGGGTGGCCACGCGCGGGGAGGCGGCGCCGGGCACCAGCACGCTGCCCACCACCAGGTCGGCATCCCACGCTCCGGCGGCGTCGGTGAGGGTCGCGCCCGCCGCATAGGCATCGTCGCCGAAGCCGGAGCCCGCACCTGCGCCGCGCTGCACGCGCACGGTCTGCCCGTCACCCACCAGCGCACCGGCGTCCTTCGGGGTGAGTGCCACCAGGTACTCGTTGTCCTTGGTCTCCTGTGGAACGCCGATGAGCATCGCCGCCTCCTTACATGCCGTGCGCCGTCAGGACAGGGAGAACGTAGAACCGTTGGGGGTGCGCGACACCTCGATGCGCACCGGGAAGGCCTCCTTCAGCTCGTCCATGTGCGTGATGACCAGGATGCGCTGGAACCGGTCCTCGATGGCCTGCACCACCTCCAGGATGCGCTCGCGGCCCTGGGCGTCCTGGGTGCCGAAGCCCTCGTCGATAAACAGCGTTGGCAGTGCCGCTCCGGCGCGCCAGGCCAGCAGCTGCGAGAGGGCGATGCGCAGCGCAAGGTCCACCCGGAAGCGCTCGCCGCCGCTGAACATCTCGTAGGAGCGCGTGCCCAGCTCGTCGGCGATTACGAGTTCCAGCGTCTCTGCCATCTCACCGGCGGCGCGTCCCCCCTTTCGGACGCGTTGGGTCTCCAGACGCAGCGACATACGCCCGTCGGTCATGCGGTGCAGCAGGCTGTTGGCCTCGTCCTCCAGACGTGGCAGCGCCGCCTCGATCAGCAGCGCCTGCACCCCGCCGCGCCCGAAGGCCGTCGCCAGCTCACTGTAGGCCGATGCCTCGCGGGTCACGGCGCGGTGCGCCGCCTCCTGCGCCGCCAGCTCCTCCCCCGCCGCGCGTGCCTCCTCCAGCCGCTGGGCCAGCGCCCCGGCCTGAGTGCGCAGCGCATCCCGTTGCGCGCCAGCCTGGGCCGCACCCTCCTGCGCCTCGCGCAACGATGCCTCCAGGGCAGGTAGGCCCCCCAGCTCGACGGCGATGGCGGCACGCTGGATATCCAGCCCCGCTGCCTCGGCGGAGTCCGCCTCCATGCGGGCGAGCAGGCGTGCCAGGGAGGCCTCGTCGTCGGGCGCGCGCTCTAGAGCGTCGGCCAGGAGGCGCGAGTCGTGCTCCCACGGCTCCAGCGCCGCCACCCGCCCCTCTGCCGCTCGCGCGGCCATGGGGTCGTAGGTCACCGCCTCCAGCTGGGCCCGCAGTTCAGCGATGCGCTCACGCTCTGACACCGCGTAAGAGCGCGTCCTGATGGCATCCTCCGTCTCGGTCAGCACCCGGCGCGCCTCCTCCAGTGAGGCAGCGGCCTCTTGGGCACGCTCGCGCTCCCCCTCGGCACGCGCCCGCTGGGCCTCCAGCGCGCGGCGCTCGTCGGCTACGGCCCGGCGGGCCGTCTCGGCACGGTGCTGCGCGTCGGCGGCGTGGGCCTGCAGCCACTTGGCCTCCGCATCCAGGGTGCGATAACGCTCACGCTGGGCGGCCAGCTCCGCCTGGTAACCGGAGGCCATGTGCTGGTGCTGCTCCGGCCCCAGCGCCGACCCGCACAGCGGGCACGCAGCACCCTCCGGCGCACCCTCCAGCAGCGCCACCTTCTCCCGGGTGCGCTGGCCCTCCAGCGTCAGGGCCTCCAATCCAGCGCCGATGCGCGCGGCCTCGGCGCTGGCCCGCTGCACCTCCGCGGCCAGAGCCTCCGCCTCCTGCTCACGGACGCCCAGCGCCTCAAGCGCGGCGGTAAGCTCCCTCAGGCGCCCCTGGAGTGCGGGCAGCGCGCTGGCGCGGGGCTCCAGCTCACGCTCGATGCGGTGACGTTGTGCCTCGCCCTCGCGCTCCAGGGCCCCCCTCTGCGAGGCCACGGCCCGCTCCAACGGCCCCAGCTCACGCTCCAGTGCCAGGGACTGTGCGGCTGCGGCGCCCACGGCCTGGAGCGCTGCACGCGCGTCGGCCAGCAAGGCCATGCCCCGCCCGATCTCCTCGGCGCGCTCGCGCACCCCGTTCCAGCGCTCGATGCGCGTGCGCAGCCCGGCGGCCGCCGTCTCATCCTCGGCGCGCCGGACGGCGAGGCGCTCGGCCTGCGCCTGGATGCGCTCGGCCTCCCCCCGGCGGGCGGAGAGGCCCTGCACCTGGGCGGTGAGTGCAGCAGCGGTGACCGTCGCGGCCTGCGCCTCCGCCTGCGCCGTGGCGAGCCGCACCTCCAGCGCGGCCAGCTCCTCGGCGATGGGCCCAGCAGCCCCAGCGCGCTCCCGCAGGCGCTCCATGGTGCCCGCCACCGCCTCAAGCCGAGCCTGGGCACTGCGGGCATGAGTCTTGGCGCGCTCCTCCAGCCGCTGGTAGAGGCCCAGGTCCAGCACGCGGGAGAGCACCTCCTTGCGCGCGGCGGGGGTGGCCATGGTGAACGCGTCCGCCCTTCCCTGCACCAGGAAGGCGGAGTTGATGAACGTCTCGTAGTCCATGCCCAGGATGCGGTCGAGCTGCTCCTGGGTGGCGGAGATGGCGTCACCCGTGATGGGCCGCCAGTTGTCCGGGCCCGTCTCAACGGCCAGCTCCAGGGAGGAGGCGGGTGTGCGTCGTGCACGCGAGTAGCGGCGCTGGGCCCGGTAGCGCTCGCCCCGCGCGTCGAACACCAGCTCCACGCTCATCTCCTCCTGGCCGTGGTGGAGGAGCTGTTCCTGGCGCTGGCTGCGTGCGCGGCCCCACAGCGCCCAGGTGATGGCATCCAGCAGAGCCGACTTGCCGTTCCCGTTGGCGCCCGTCAGGCACGCCACGTGGACATGGTCCAGCAGCAGCGTGGGCGCGGCATCGCGGTAGGAGAGGAAGTTGCGCAGGCTGAGCGAGACGGGTAGCACACGCGCTCCAGGGGGCCTGATGGGTCGATTGTACCACTCCACCCCGACCTGTCTGGACCCTGCTCCGCAAGGCCGTAGACTGCTGCAAGCCGCTTTGGGGCCCTTGCGAGCCCGCCCCATGCCCTGCTAGTATCCTCCTGTGCTCTCCCCTACGGGGAGACCCCGCCGCTCCGGCGCGGGCACCATCCCGGAACCGCGAGGCCGCCGTCTCATGACCCTTCACATCGTGGTAACGGCCAAGCAGGTAATCGACCCCGAGACCCCTCTCTCCGCCTTCCAGATCGACTCCAACCGCGTCCGTCCCCCGCAGCAGCCACCCGTGGTCAACGGGTACGACGAAAACGCCGTGGAGGCCGCGCTGCGCGTGAAGGAGGCGGTGGGAGATGCCAGGGTCACCGTGCTCTCCATGGGCACGGAGTTCACGCTGGACGTGGTGAAGAAGCCCCTGGCCATGGGGGCCGATGCCTTGGTGCTGCTCCAGGACCCCCTGTTCGCCAACTCCATCGACCCCACGCTGGCCGTGCGGGTGCTCACCGCCGCCATCACCAAGCTGGGCGACGTGGGCCTGGTGCTGTGTGGACGGCAGGCGTCCGACTGGGACAACGCGCAGGTGCCCCTGGGCATCGCCGAGGCGCTGGGCTGGCCGGTGGCCACCATCGCCAAGGGCGTGAGCGTGGAGGGCGAGACGCTGCGCGTGGAGCGGGTGCTGCCCGAGGGGCACGAGGTGGTGGAGGCCGCGCTGCCCGCGGTGGTGACAGTCTCCAACGAGCTGGGCCAGGCGCGCTACCCCAACATGCGGGGCATAATGGCCGCCCGGCGCGTGCAGCCGGAGACATGGAGCGCTGCCGACCTAGGGCTGGACGCCGCCGAGCTAGCCCCCCAGCTGGAGCTTGTCTCGCTCATCAAGCCCGACCGCTCCGTGCAGACCGAGATGATCACCGGCGAGGACGAGGCTGACGCCGGGCGAAAGCTTGCGCTGCGCCTGCGCGAGGCTCGTCTGCTCTAGGAGGCCCACTTGGCTGGTAACGGCGTGCTAGTGATCGGAGAGCTGGCGGGGGGTGCCCCCGTGCAGGCCACCCTGGAGGCAATCGCCGCCGCCCGCGCGCTCAACGCGGGGACGGTGGGCGTGGCGCTGGCGGGCGGCCCCGGCGCGGCCAGCGCAGCAGCGCAGGCAGCCATCGCCCACGGAGCCGACACGGTCTACACCGTGGAGCATGAGGTGCTGGCCAACAGCCAGCCCGACGCCCTGGTGGCCGCAGCCGAGGCCGTAGTGAAGCACGTGGGCCCCGCCATAGTGCTAGGCGCGCGCACCCTAGCCGGACGTGACGTGCTCCCGCGCCTCGCGTTCCGCCTGGGCACGGCGCTCGCCGCCGACTGCGCGGCCGTCGCGCTGGACGGTCAAGGGCGCCTGCTGGCGACCCGCCCCGTGTACGGCGGCAACGCCGAGGCCACGGTGGTCTGCCTGGGTACGCCCGCCGTGGCGAGCCTGCGCCCCAAGAGCGTGGACGCCCTGCCGGCCGACGCTGCCCGCACCGGGAGCGTGGAGGCGGTGGACGCGGGGCTGAGCGCCGGGACGGTGCGCGTGCGCTCCCTGGAGCGAGTGGAGGCGAAGGCCGAGGGGGTGCGGCTGGAGGACGCCCGCGTGGTGGTCTCCGGCGGACGGGGCCTGGCGGGTCCGGAGCCCTTCGCCCAGTTGGAGGCCCTGGCCGGGCTGCTTGGCGGTACCGTGGGCGCCTCGCGCGCCGCGTGCGATGCGGGGTGGATACCTTCCTCCCACCAGGTGGGCCTTACGGGCCGCACGGTGACGCCGGAGGTGTACATCGCCATCGGCATCTCCGGGGCGAGCCAGCACATGGCTGGGTGCTCCAACGCCAAGGCCATCGTGGCCATCAACAAGGACGCGGGCGCCAACATCTTCAAGCAGGCGCGCTTCGGCGTGAGTGGAGACTGGCGCAACGTGCTCCCGGCCTTCATGGAACAGCTCCAGGAATTGCTGGGTTAACCGAGCACAGGAGGTGCGGCATGGCAGAGCCTGAGTTCGACCGCGAGATGGCCGAGGCGATAGAGAATGCCGAAGCTGCCGAGGTGGTCTGCGTCATCCTGCCCGTAGTGAACCAATGCCTGGTGTTCGACTCCCGCAGCACTGAGAACGACCCCCCGCGCCTGTTCGTGTCCGCGCCCCTGGGCTCGGCGGAGCGGCGCCTGCGCCACACCAACCGCGCACGCCCGCACCTGCCCCACGCCCGTGAGCTGGCGGTGATCCCCTGGACGGGCTCCGTGAACGCCCTGGCGGGTTCCGAGGTGTGGGAGCTGGTGGCCCGGCGCATTCACGCCTCCGGCTACAGCGGCGTGGAGGAGCAGGTGGAGCACGCCCTCTCCGAGCTGCGCCAGTGGGAGCGCCGGGCACTCATGGCCATGATCAAGGGCCAGGGACCCTACCACACCCTCTGGTCCCGCGAGGGCGCCTAGTCCTCCCCGTACCCAACCCTGACGAGCGAGGCGCGGCGATTTGCCGGGCCTCGCTCTTGCCTGGCACGGGTGCGGTTTAGCCTTTGAGCATGCGCATGCCCCACCGCCGTACGCCGCTCCTGGCCCTCCTGTGCCTCCTGATGGCCCTGGGGCTGGTGCCGGGCGAGCCCCCGGGGGGCCTGGCGGGCCTCGTGGCTCCCTACCGGCAGAACATCATGGCGTGGGAGGCTGGGCACTTCCTGGACAAGTGGCTCGCCCGACTGGGCGATGCGCTGCGGCCCGGCCCCTCACGCGCGGAGCGCCTGGCGCAGGTGGACGAGTACTTCGCCCTGGGGGCACAGTTGCGCACCGCTCAAGGTGCGCTCACACGCGCGCTGGCGCAGACCGGCGAGGGGCCGCAGGCAGACGCGCTAGCCGCCGAGGCGGCGGCGCTGGAGGCGCGCAGGCGCGCGCTGGCCCCGGTGGTGGAGGAGACACTAGAGGCGGCGATCTCCGGCGTCGTCGACGCGATGGGGGTGTCTGGACGGCTGGGGCCGGTGCGCTGGCCACCGATTGACTTCACCTTCGAGCGGGGCGGTCTGGTGCTGGTGCGCTCGCCCCGTGATGCCGTCCAGCGACTGCCCGACGTGCTGCTGCGCCCCGATGTGACGCTGCTGGAGCAGGTGGGCCTCGAAACGGAGGCCGAAGCGCTGGCACCGGACGCATCAGCGCTGGTGGTGCGCATCGGCGGGGTGGCCACCTACCCGGCGCAGGTGAGCCCCGACGGGGACCTGCGCTCCACGCTACGCCTGGCGGCCCACGAGTGGACGCACCACTGGCTCATCTTCCGCCCGCTGGGACGCCACTGGTTCGACGGCGGGGAGCTCCAGTCCATCAACGAGACGGTGGCCGACCTGTTCGCCGAGGAGGTGGGCGATGCGGCCTACACGCTGCTCACGGGCATACCGGTGGAGCGCCCGCCGTGGCAGCTCCCCACCCTCACTGCGCCCACGGAGCCGGAGCCGGGGGTGTTCGACTACACCCTCCAGATGCGGGCCACCCGCCTGCGCCTGGACGAGCTGCTGGCGACGGGGGACGTACCGGGTGCCGAGGCCTACCTGGAGCAGCGCCGCCTCGCGTTCGTGGAGCACGGTTACGCCATCCGCAGGCTGAACACCGCCTGGTTCGCTTTCTTCGGCACCTACGGGGGCAGCGCGGGGACGGTGAGCCCCATCGAGGCCCAGCTGCGCGCCATCCGCGCCGATGCGGGGAGCATCCCCGCCTTCCTGGAGCGTGTCGCCTCGATCACCGAGCCGGGACAGCTGGAGGCCCTCGCCCGCGAGGCGGGGTGGGCCCCGGATCCCGTGCTACCCTAGGCCTCCGTCCCCAGTGGAGGGTGCCCTTGGAACTGCGCGCAGCGGCCTTCTACCAGCGCTACCAGCCATCGGCGTGCGCCCTGCGCCCGCGTCTCTACCACAGCCTGGGCGAGCCCGCTGAGGCGGAGCTGGATGCCTTCCAACTCCTGCTGAGGCGCATGGGCAAGCGCTGGGAGACCGAGCACCTGGCAGAGCTAGAGCGAGCCCTGGGCCCGGCGGTGCGCATAGCGGAGGAGGGCGACTACCGGGAGCGCCGGGAGCGGACGCTGGCGGCAGTGCGTGATGGCGCGGCGCTGGTGTACCAGCCGGTGCTATTCGGCCACTACGCGGGCGATTTCATTAACGGCATCCCTGACCTGCTGGTGCGCACCGGTGACGGGTACGCCGTGCGTGATGTGAAGCTGGCGCGCCGATTGGGCGGGCACCGGGACATCACCCTGCAGGTGGGGCTATACAGCTGGCTGTTCAACCAGGAGTTCGGCACCTCCCCAGTAGCGCTGGAGGTGGCGCTGGGCACCCATGAGGTGGTGTCCCTGGACGATGACGGCGGGGCGGCGGCCATCTGTGAGCTGGAGACGATACGCCAGAGCGTGGAGGCCGCAGAGCCGGCCTATGAGCCGGTGGGGTGGAGCAAGTGCGGGGGCTGCGCCTACAAGGACCCCTGCTGGGCCCAGGCGAAGGCACAGACCGACGTCTCCCTCCTGCCCCGGGTGGACCAGGGCTTGGCCCGCGCGCTGCACCAGTTGGGCGTGGGTACGCCCCAGGCGCTGCTGGCCCGGTTCGATGAGGAGACCCTGCGCACCTTCAAGCGCACCTGGGGCGAGCGAGAGCAGGCGGTTGGCAAGGCGGCAGTCTCCATCATGCGGCACGCCCGCGCCGCCCAGGAGGGGCGCACGCTGCACATCGCCCGCTTCCCCCTCTCGCTGGATGAGCCGTACGTGATGTTTGACCTGGAGGGGGTGCCGCCCGAGGCGGACGAGTTGGAGAAGATCTACCTGTGGGGAATGCAGGTGTTCGGGCCCGGTGTGCGGCAGGAGCCGTTCAGCCCTGCCGTTGCCCCCTATGGGGATGGGGGTGATGAGGCGGGATGGGGGGACTTCCTGGCAAAGGCAGGGGCCCTCATGGAAGCGCACCCGGGCATCCGGTTCGTCCACTGGGCCGTGTACGAGAAGACGGCCATCAACCGCTACATCGAGCGCTACGGCGACCCTGACGGGGTGGCCGGGCGCGTGCTGGCGAGCCTGTGCGACCTGCTTCCGCTGACCCAGGAGGCGGTGGTGCTGCCCGCGCCCTCCTACTCGCTGAAGGTGGTGGAGCGCCTCGCCGGGTTCGAGCGCACCCAGGACGAGTACGGCGGACAGTGGTCCATCGCCAAGTACATCGAGGCGGTGGAGACGGGCGATGCGGCCTCCTACGATGCGCTGCTGGAACAGGTGCTCACCTACAACAGGGAGGACCTGGAAGCGACGTGGGCGGTGCTGACGTGGTTGGCGCGCAACTTCGGAGGTGAGCCCACCGACGCCTGAGCCCCCGCGCGATTGCCCGGAACCGTCGCGTCAACTTCCTGTGCGCGCGAGAGCCGATTTGCTAGCCTCCTTCCTGTACCCGGGCGCGCAGCCCACGGGGACGGAGCCGAGACGCCATGCGCATACGCCTGCTGACCGCCACCGCTCTACTCCTCGCCGCCTCCGTGCTGGCGGGGTGCGGCCTGCTGAGCGAGCCCGGCTGGGTCATCTACGCCACGGGCGACCCCGGTTCCCGTGACATCGCCGTGGTGAACCCCGCCACGGGCGAGCAGCGTATCGTCATAGCCAACGCTGCCGACGACTACGCCCCCATCTTGTCAGCCAACCAGCAGTGGTTCGCGTTCCTCTCCACCAGGGACGGCAACGTGGAGCTCTACCTGGCCACCGCCGATGGCTCCACAGTGATGCGCGCCACCAACACCGGCGTGGACGAGTCATCCCCCACCTGGTCGCCCGACGGCAAGCGTGTCGCCTACGTCTCACGCCTGCAGACGGGCGAGCCCCGGGTGCATTGGCTGCGCCTCTCAGACCTGCTCCCTCAGCGCCTGGCCCCCGGCTCCTTCGGTGAGCTGGACCCGGCCTGGTCGCCTACGGGTGAGTGGGTGGCCTTCGCAGGCCTGGCGGAGGACGGCACGCTGCGCGGGCTGCTGCTGCGCAACCCGAACGGGGTGAACCAGCTCCAGGTGTCCGAGTCGTCCGATCGCCAGCCCGTCTGGTCGCCTGATGGGCGGCGCCTGGCCTTCGTGTCCACACGCGACGGGAACGAGGAGATCTACGTGGTGAGCGTCGGCGCCGCAGGCCCCGAGGGCCAAGCGGTGCGCGTCACGGACAACCCCGGGCGGGACTTCGACCCCCAGTGGTCGCCCGACGGCAAGCGCATCCTGTTCCTCTCGGACCGCAACGGCAACCTCGACCTGTTCACCGTGAACACCAAGGGCGAGGAGGTGACCGCGCTCACCCGCAACGGGGTGGACGAGCTCTCGGCGCGCTACGGGAACGACGGGCGCATCGTCTTCGTCTCGCTGCCCGATGGACGCCCCGCCCTCTTCCTGGTGAACAAGGATGGCTCCCAGCAGCAGCTCCCCGCCGGGTCCCCGGCCGCCAGCCAGCCGGACTGGTAGTCCCTAGAAGGGGAGCCAGCGTCCGCCCGGCTGCACCGAGGCGCGTCCCGCACTCTGGGGAGCGATGAACCCGTAGGCCCCGCCACCCAGCACCCCCACCAGTGCGCCCGCCGCGAGGATCACCGGCGGCAGCCACACGGGCGTCTCAGCCAGCAACTCAGCGCAGTCGGTCTGCACCTGGCCGCTTGACTCCAGGTCCGCCTGCTGCTGGCGCTCGCAGCGCTCCGTGTCCTGGACGAAGGCCGACTGGACAAACAGCGCGGGAAGCACCGCGACGGCGGTCCCGGTGAGGCCCACCAGCAGCCCGAAGAACACTGCCCGGTAAATGCGCCTGCCCAGGGTGAGGGAGCGAGAAGCGGCGCTCACGCGCCCAGCACCGCGGTGCGCTGCTCAGGCGAGAGCTTGGCGGCGGCAGGGCGCAGCAGGTCCTCCGGCGCGCGATCCTTCCACCCAACCAGGAACTCGGCGATCCGCTCGGCCTGCAAACGCGATGCCTCCACCATCAGGTTGGCGACGGCCTCGCGCACGGCGGGGTGCGGGTCGGTCATAACCAGCTCGGCCACCTCGAAGGCGTCGGTGAGGAAGCGCCCCTCGCGCACCAGCGGCACGAAGGCCGCCAGCGCAGCGCGCCGGCGCCAGGGGCTGGAATCCTTGGCCCAGCCCTGCAGACGGATGGCGATGGACGGCTTGGCCGCCATGGCCGGGGCAACGCACGCGAGGCCCAGCGCATCGGCGGTCTGATGGTTCGAAAGACTGGCCGTCCAGGTCTCGAACCGGTCGAAATCGCCCCCCGTCACCAGCCGGGCAAGCGCCCCCACCAGCTGGGCGCCCACCTGCCCTTCCTCCAGGTTGCCGTTGAACAGCAGGTCCCCGGCGGCCAGGGCGAAGGGCAATCCCCCGGTGCGGTGACGGCGCAGCAGCTCCAAGCCGATGTGGTGCGTGTCGGCGGGCTTGCAGCCGTAGAGCGGGGTGTCATCGCCCAGCTCGCGGTGCAGCGCCGCGGCCACGTCGCGCCGTCCCGCGCCCTGTAGGCGCCGGCGCAGTTCAACGACCGCCTGCTCCACCACGGCCATGTCCACGGCGGGCGCGGGCGGGCCGGAGGAGGGGCGCTGGCTCTGGGGACGGCGGGAGGCCATAGCATCACCTCGAACGGAGCTGCGTATATTCTAACGGCTGTCGCCCGCGCGCGGGCGGGCGATCTCGCACGGGCGCGTCACGGGACTCTGGCAACGGGAGCTTCGTCAGCGGTGACCTGGGTCACCGCCCTGCCCAAGCGGTTCACTTCCCGACGGAACGCAGAAGGCCCCCGGTGCGGATGCACCGGGAGCCTTCGTCTCATCCACCGGAAGCGGGAGGCTTACTCCCAGGGCAGGATGGAGACGTGGATCGCGCCCTGCACGCCATCACCCGCCACGGCGCGGATCGCCTTGTCCACGGCATTCAGGCCGAAGGTGTGGGTGCGCATCAGCTCCAGGGGGAAGCGGTGCGAGGCGATCTGGGCCAGCGCCAGCTCCACAGACTCGAAGGAATGCCCGCGTGCCGACTTGAGGGTCATGTACTTACGGGTGAGGCGGCCGATGGGGAAGTCCGGGAACAGGGGCGTCTCGGCCTGCGCCACCATGACGCCACCCTTGCGCTTGGTGGCCTCAACCGCCAGCAGCGTGGGCGCAGTGCCGGCACGCGAGGTGCAGTCCACCACCGTGTCCACGCCCGCCTCGGGGCCACCACCCACGATCTGCTTGATGTGGGCCGCCACGTCATCCACCTCCTGCACGTTGATGCAGTAGTCGGCCCCCAGGGCCTTGGCCACCTCGAAGCGGTGGGCGTCCTTGGAGGTACCGGTGACAATGATGCAGTCCGCGCCCGCCTGCTTGGAGGCCACCACGCACGCCAGGCCCTGCTGGCCGGGGCCCTGGATCAGCACGCTCTTGCCGTAGCCCACGCCGCCCTCCACCAGCGCCCACTGGATGCCGTTGCCCATGGGCAATGCCATGGCGGCCTCCTCCGGGGTGAGCCCGGCGGGCACCTTGTGCAGCGCGGCGTTCGGGGGGATGTACAGGTACTGAGCGTAGCCGCCCCACAGCGCCGGGGCCACCGTGATGGCGGTGGAGCCGTAGCGGATGGCAGCGGGGTTGGCGGAGGCGTCAGTTGCGTAGCAATGGCGGTACTCACCCACGCGGCAGTGCTCGCAGTGCCCGCAGGGCAGGTACTCCTCCAGGGCGACGAAATCGCCCTCCTTCACGTCCCAGCGCTGAGCAAACACCCGGCCCACCTTGGCCAGGATGCCTACGTTCTCGTGGCCCATGATGACGGGGCCCTTCTCGCCCTTGCGGGCATAGCCCCCCACGTCAGAGCCGCACACGCCGGCGGCCTCCACCTTCAGCAGCGCCGCGTCCACGGGGATATCGGGTAGCGCCAGCTCCATCAGCTCCGTCTTGCCAGGCTCCACCTTCGCGGCGGCCATCATCGTCTCTGCCATATCGCCTCCTCCACGAAACGGTGCGCCGTCGCGCGCCGCAGGTGGGCGCACGATACGGCCCACCCCCAGGGGTGTCAACGCGCCCTCACGCGCACGCGGACACGTGGCCTGCGGGCCCGCCGATGCACTAGCCTCTTGCCCGCATGATCACCACTCCACACCCAAAGCCCCCCGGTCGCACCACCCGCACTGGCGGTTGGGGGGGCGCGCTGCGCTCCCCGCGGGTGTGGGGTCTGGGGGCCCTGAGCATCGCCGCCACAGGCATCGGCGTGGCGCTGGGGTGGCTGGCACTGCGCGAGGTGGCCTGGGGGATGGCGGGCGACCTGCTCACCAGCGCGGGTCTGGCGCTGCTGGTCCCAGCCCTGGCTCTCTACGTGGCGGCAGGGCTGGTACGCGGGGTGCGCTGGCAGCTGCTGCTTGAGCCGGAGCGGGTGGGGGCGCGCCGGCTGTTCCTCATCGAGCAGTCGGGCACCGCGCTGGATACCCTCAGCATGGTGCATCTGCTGGACGAGGTGGTGGAGACGGGGATACTCACCCTGCGGGATAGGGTGCCCCTGGGGACGGTGCTCTCCACGCTGGCCGCCCAGCGCACCATGGAGTTCGCCACCACCGTGGCACTCATGGCGGGAGGCGCGCTGTTCCTGCCTCAGCTGCACCCCTACTGGCCATACCTGACCACGGGCATCGTCGTGGCGCTGGCGGCGGTCGTCGCCCTCATCACCCTGGGCCCCGCCTTACACCGGGTGTGGCTGGTGGGTCGGCTGGACCTGGTGCGCCAGTTCGCCGATGGGGCGGGGCTCATCCGCACACGCTGGCGCCGCTCCCTGGCGGCCCTGGCCATCTCCGTGGCGCAGACGCTGCTGCTCGCGGTTGCCGGGGTGCTGCTGGGCCTGGGCGTGGACATGCACATCGGTCCCGCGGCACTGGGCGTGGTGACGCTGGGCGTCTTCTTCTTCGGCGCCACCGTGCCCGGGTTGCCGCTCTCCATCGGCACCTTCGAGTTCGCCGCCGTGACGCTGCTGGGGCGCTGGGACGTGCCCGCCGCCCAGGCCGTGAGCTTCACCGTGCTGCTGCGCGGGCTCACCTACCTGCCGCCGCTCCTCATCGGCGGGGTTTTTCTCTCCCGCGAGGGGCTGCTCTCCCTCGGGCAACTGCGCGCCCTCACGCGCCAGATGCGGAAGGGTTAGGCCCTGGGGAGCGCGAGGGGCGAAGCCCTTCTTTGGGCCGCGCGATGCGCGGTCTAGGTCCATGAGCGAGCGCAGCGAGCGGAGACAGGGTAGGCGCGCCAGCGCCGAAGGAGGAGTCGCCTTCCATCAAGCGAGCCGTAGGCGAGCGGGAGAACCGGTGTAGAGGGGTGCAGTGGGAGAGGGCACTTCTCCCCGCCGGGGGTTGGGAGCCTGCAGGGCGCCCAGAGGGAGTCCCCTGGAAGGAGTGGCCGTAGGGAGCAAGGAGAAAAAGTTGGTGGCGCATACGGGATTCGAACCCGTGATCTTCGCCTTGAGAGGGCGATGTCCTGGGCCGCTAGACGAATGCGCCACACAGAAAAAAGCGGCCGCGGCCCGGCCTGAAGCCAGTATAGCCTAGGGCGCTGGCGAGCGCCAAGCCGGAGCCCCTCAGTACCTCGGTCGGGCCGCCTCCAGGACGTCGAGCAACAGGTCCAGCCCCCACGCGAACTCGGCGGCATAGGTGTAGTCGGGCTGAAACGCATGCTCCACCATCAAGGATAAGTGGGGAAACTCCTCCACCGGCAGGTTGGCCATGATGGCCTCGGCGGTGGCGGCGGAGTTCGGCACCACGTTCTGGCTCATCGTCAAGGGTGTGGCGTTTCGCGCCCCGGCTACGCGCAGCTGACCACCGCCCCCGCACCAGCTAGAACGCACGAGCGGCGGGCCATCTGGCCCGCCGCTCTGGTGTCCCGCGCTTGGCTGGGGATCCTGGATTCGAACCAGGGTTACCTGATCCAGAGTCAGGCGGCCTACCGCTAGCCGAATCCCCAGCACTCTAACGATTCTAGCAAAGCAGGCCGCCACCGGGCAAACGCCTAGCCCAGCGCGCCGATGGCCGCGCGCAGCCGCGCCAGGACGCGCTCGCGCCCCAGCACCGCCAGGGTGTCGAAGAGCGGGGGAGCGGCGATGCGCCCAGTGACGGCGACACGCACCGCGCCGAACAGCGGGCCCGTCTTGATGCCCAGGACCTCGGACAGGCGACGGAAGGCAGCCTCCAGGGGTTCGGGCTCCCACTCCTCGGCCTGCTCCGCGGTGTGCAGCACCGCCTCCAGCGCCCGTTTCGCCGTGGCAGCATCCAGCCCCTTGGGCGGGGACTGCACAATGGCCTCGGCGTGGGGCTCGTTGAAGAAGAACGCGAGCGCCTCCGGGGCCTCGGAGAGCTTCTTGAGCCGCTCCTGCTCCAGTGGCACGATGCGCGCCAGGTACGCCGGGTCCACCCGCCAGCCCGGCCCCTCCAGCCACGGCACCAGCTGCTGGGCGAGGGCGCCAGGGGTGAGGGCGCGGATGTAGGTGCCGTTGTACCAGTCCAGCTTGGCGTGGTCGAACACGGCGGGGCTCGCCACCACGCGCTCCAGGGAGAATTGGCGCTTGAGCTCTTCGCGGGAGAGCACGTCCGTCTCCCCGTCCAGCGACCAGCCCAGCATGGCCAGGAAGTTGAGCATGGCATCGGGCAGGTAGCCCTCATCCTGAAACTGGCGGACAGACGTGGCCCCGTGGCGCTTGGAGAGCTTGGAGCGGTCGGGCCCCAGGATGATGGGCAGGTGCACTAGCTCCGGCATCTCGTACCCGAACGCCTGGTAGAGTTGCTGGTGGCGCGGTGCAGACGGGAGCCACTCCTCGGCGCGCATCACGTGGGTGATGGCCATGGCGTGGTCGTCCACCACGTTGGCCAGGTGGTAGGTGGGGAAGCCGTCGGACTTGAGCAGGACGAAATCGTCCAGCAGGCCCGCCTCGAAGG
>JAYNIL010000008.1:0-4412 GCA_038109085.1 Chloroflexota bacterium | reverse complement strand
TTGAGCGCGGCGGCCAGGCCCGGCCCATCGCCATCCTCGAGCTCCACGTAGACGATGTTGGTGCGTATCTCCGCCGGGTTCACGGCAAAGCCCGGCAGGTCTGCCATGCCCTCGGCCAGGCGGCGAGCGTTGGCGTGGTCCTCGGCGAGGCGGTCCACCATGGTGTCCAGCGCCACCAGTCCGGCGGCGGCGATGACGCCCGCCTGGCGCATGCCGCCGCCCGCCGCCTTGCGCACCTTGCGGGCGCGGGCGATGAAGTCGGCGGGGCCGGTGAGCAGGGAGCCCACGGGCGCCGAGAGGCCCTTGGAGAGACAGAAGCAGACCGAATCGCCCACCGCCGCCAGCTCAGCGGGCGGCACGCCCAGGGCCACGGCGGCGTTCATGAGCCGTGCGCCGTCCACGTGCACCTTGAGGCCACGCCGGTGCGCTACTTCGGACAAGGGCGCCAGTTCAGCGGCGGTGAAGGGGGTGCCGTTGCCCCGGTTGTGGGTGTTCTCCAGGCTCAGCAGCGCCGTGCGGGGGAACCAGCCCGCCGAGGGGGAGATGGTCTCGTCCACCAGCTGTGCGTCCAGCATGCCCCGCCGGTCGTTGGGCAACGCACGCATCTGTATGCCGCCGAAGGCCGCGATGGCACCCATCTCGTTCACCAGCAGGTGGGTATCCACCCCGCAGATCAGCTCCTCGCCCCGCGCGCACCAAGCCAGGGCCGCGGCCAGGTTAGCCATGGAGCCGGAGGGGACGTACATGCCCGCCTCCTTGCCCATGAGCGTGGCGGCACGGGCCTCCAGCTCGTTGACGGTGGGATCGTCCCCGTAGGCATCGTCCCCCACCTCGGCCTCGGCCATAGCCTTGCGCATGGCGGGCGTGGGCTTGGTGACGGTGTCCGAGCGCAGGTCGATGACGCGGGGGGCGGGCATGGGGGAACCTCCGAAGGTGTGGGGCTAGGCCCGATTCTAGCGCACGCGCGCCCCAGCGGGCCGTTGGCGGGGCACGTCGGCTAGAATGCAGGCCATGCCTTCCCTGCTGCGCCGCCACTGGCCCGTTGCCGCCGTCTTCGCGCTGGCGCTGGCCGCCGACCAACTCACCAAGGTGTGGGTGCGCTCGGCGCTGGAGCTGGGCGAGTCGTGGCCGCGCTCCGGCTTCTTCCGCATCACCCACGTGGGCAACACCGGCTCGGCACTGGGGCTCTTTTCCAACTCCAACTCCAACTCCATCCTCATCGTCCTGGCCTGCGTGGGCGTGGGCGTGCTGCTGGCCTATTACCGCTCACACCCCAGCCCCGGCCTGCTGGTAAAGGCGAGCCTGGGGCTGCTGCTGGCGGGGGCCATCGGCAACCTGCTGGACCGGCTCACCGTGGGGCACGTCACCGACTTCATCGACGTGGGCCCCTGGTACATCTTCAATGTGGCTGACTCGGCCATCGTGTGTGGGGTCATCGCCCTGGGCGTCTCGTTGCTGCTCAGCCCCAAGGAGCCGCGCAAGCCCACAGGCCCACTGGACACCGGCGATGGCGGGGCCTGAGGCGCACAGTCTCCTGGTGAGCGAGGCACAGGCCGGGGGGCGGCTCGACCGACTAGTGGCCGCGCGCCTGCCCGCTCTCTCCCGCTCGCGCATCGCCGCTCTGGCCAAACAGGGGCTGGTGCGGGTGAACGGGGAGCCCGCCAAGCCATCGGCCACGGTGCGCACGGGCGATGCCGTCACGGTGGAAGTACCACCCGCCATCCCCCTGGACCTGGTGGCGCAGGACATCCCCGTGCGCGTGGTGTACCGGGATGCCCACGTGCTGGTGGTGGACAAGCCTCCTGGTCTGTCGGTCCACCCCGGCCCCGGCCACCCCGACGGCACGCTAGTGAACGCGCTGCTGGCGCTGGACCCGGATCTGCCGGGCATCGGTGGGGTGGCGCGCCCCGGCATCGTGCACCGGCTGGACAAGGACACCTCCGGGCTGATGATGGTGGCGCGCACCGAGGCGGCCCACGCCTCCCTCACCCGCCAGCTCAAGGAACGCCAGGTACGCAAGACGTACCTGGCGCTGGTAACCGGTTCCCCCCGCCAGGATGCGGGGGAGGAGGACGGGCCCATCGCCCGCCACCCGGTGCACCGCCAGCGCATGGCCATCGTGGAAGGAGGACGCCCCGCGCTCACCCGCTGGCGGGTGCTGGCGCGCTACCACGACGCCGATGGCGCGCGCTACGCGCTGGTGGAGGCGCACCCCGTCACGGGCCGCACGCACCAGATACGCGTCCACCTGGCCTCGCTGGGCCACCCGCTGGTGGGCGATGGGGTGTACGGGCGGCGCTCCCCGCTGCTGGCACGCCACTTCCTGCACGCGGCCGCCCTGGGCTTCCACCTACCGGACGGGAAGCCGGGCTGGCCCCCCGCGCAGGAGGCGTGGCGCACCTTCGAGTCGGCGCTGCCAGAGGACCTGCAGACCGCGCTGGAGGCGCTGACCCCGGTGCTCCCGTCCTAGGGGGGCTGCTTCCCCTTGTCCCCGCGCTGGGAGAAGCGCCACCAGCGCTCCAGCCGCTCGGCTATCGTCTGCTCCTGCCCCTGGTCGGAGGGGACGTAGAAGCGACGCCCCTCCAGCTCCGGCGGCAGGTTGGCCTGCCCCGCGAAGTGACCCGGCGCATCGTGCGCGTACCGGTAGTCCATCCCGTAACCCAGGGAGCGCATCAGGCCGGTGGGCGCGTTGCGCAGGTGCAGCGGCACCGGATACGGGCGCCCGTTGCGCACCTCCTCCCGCGCGGCATTGAGCGCAGCGTAGGCGGCGTTGGACTTGGGCGAGGTCGCCAGGTACACCGTGGCCTCGGCCAGCGGTATCGCCCCCTCCGGCATGCCCACGAAGTGGGCCGCCTGCTGCGCCGCCACCGCCACGGGCAGCGCGCCGGGGTTGGCCAGGCCCACGTCCTCGGCGGCCAGGATCACCAGGCGGCGGGCGATGAACAGCGGGTCCTCGCCCGCCTCCAACATCCGCGCCAACCAGTAGATGGCGGCATCCGGGTCTGAGGCGCGCACCGACTTGATGAACGCCGAGATGGTGTCGTAGTGTGCCCCCCCCGCCTTGTCGTAGAGGGGCACGCGGCGCTGCAGCACCTCCTCCGTAAGCGCCCGGTCCACGGCCCGCCCGCCGCCGGGGGCTTCGGGGGCGACCTGCGCCGCCAGCTCCACGGCGTTCAGCGCCACCCGCGCATCGCCCGCTGCCACGCCCAGCAGGAAGGCCAGGGCCTCCGGCTCAAGCCGCACCCCCTGCCCGCCCAGCCCGCGCTCGGTGTCGGTGAGCGCACGCTCGATGATGCGTGTGAGGTCATCGTCGGTCAGCGGCTTGAGGGTGAGCACCCGCGAGCGTGAGAGGAGCGCCGCGATGACCTCGAAGGACGGGTTCTCCGTGGTGGCGCCGATGAAGGTGATGGCCCCGCTCTCCACGTGGGGGAGGATGGCGTCCTGCTGCGCCTTGTTGAACCGGTGCACCTCGTCCACGAAGAGCACCGTGGGCCTGTTCGCCTCCAGACGCGCCCGCTTGGCTTCCTCCACGGCGGCGCGCAGGTCGGCCACGCCAGAGGTGACGGCGGAGACGGCGATGAAGTGCGCACCCACCATCCCCGCCAGTAGGCTGGCCAGGGTGGTCTTGCCCACCCCCGGCGGGCCCCACAGCACCATGGAGGGCAGCTGGCCAGAGGCCACGGCGCTCTGGAGCAGGTGCCCCGGCCCCAGCAGGTGCTCCTGGCCCACTACCTCGTCCAGAGTGCGGGGGCGCATGCGGGCGGCCAGCGGGGCGGACTCGCCCGCGCGCTCACGCCAGGCGTGGTCGAACAGGTCGTCTCCCCGGCCCTTTAGCTTCGCCATGCCCGCAGTCTAGGCCGGGTGCAGAGGGCGCGCCAGGAGGGTTGGTTATACTGTGGGCATGCAGGTGTTGGTGCGTCTCTACGCCTCCTATCGCGAGCGGGCGGGTGCCCCGCGCTTCGACGTGCGCCTGGGGTCCGGGGCCACCGTTGCCGAGGCCATCGCCGCCGTCCGCGCACAGGCGCCGGGGCTGGGCGCCGATTTCGCCCCGCACCTCATCGCGGTAAACGAGGAGTTTGCCTCCCCCGCCTACCCGCTGACCGATGGCGACGACGTCGCCCTCTACCCGCCCGTCTCCGGCGGAGCGGAGGCGGTGGTGACCGAGGCGGCGCTGGACATCGCGACGATAACTGGGCGGGTGCGCGCCGCATCCAACGGGGCGGTGGTCACCTTCGAGGGGCTCACCCGCGATAACACCGGCGGGCGCGCCGTCCTGAGCCTGGACTACGAGGCCGACCAGCGTATGGCCCAGCGCACGCTGCGCGCTGTGCTGGAGGAAGCGGCGGCGCGCTTCGGTATCGAGCACCTGGCGGCGCACCACCGCATCGGCCACCTGGAGATAGGCGAGGCCT
>JAYNIL010000007.1:15628-54881 GCA_038109085.1 Chloroflexota bacterium | reverse complement strand
TCAGAGGAGGCCGGGTTTGTCGATTGCGAGCTTGCGCCCAATCACCCGGCCAGACGGTGCCTGTGCGAGGCCCTGGCCGGTGCGCACCGTTCGGCATCGCAATCGCGGGCACGCGATCAGCGCGCAGCGGGCGATGCTGAGCCTTCCATTCACGCCGTCGTTGTTGGGACTTGTTGGTTAACTGCCATACCCCGCGCTCATCGGTCCGGAAGCCAGCAGGCAGCTCGATATAAATCTCCCATGCTTGTGCCGGCGCACCGGGTGCGGCCTTTGCTCGCAGGAGCAGGGCCTCGCCATTGCAGCGGGGATTTGCGCAGGTGAAGGCAACACCCTCAATGCGCGCATGAGCCCAGCCCTGATCGTCGGCGACCTCTGCGGGCACGGGGAACCAAGCGAGATTGCCCGTCCGTTTAAGGATGGGCTGCGCACTCACAGCTTGTCCCCGAGGGCCATCCGCCGGTGCGCTTCACGGGCCCGCTCATCGGCAGCGCTCGCCCCGTAGCGATTGACCATCTGGCGCGAGCGCCAACCGTGCAGACGCATCAGGTCAGACTCCTGGCCGCCTGCTGCAAGGAATCGGTGCGATGCCGTGTGCCGGAATGCGTGGGCATGGACCCGCTCGATGCCGGCCTGCTGACAGCGCCGCTCGAGCATCTGGTGGATACCACTGTCCGTCATGCGTCCACGCAGGCCCAGCCATAGCCAACCCTCAGGCGCATCCCGGTGGGCTTTGCGGGCACGCAGGTAGCGATCGAGCGCTCGCGCGGTCTTGGAGCCAAAGGGACAGGCTCGTGGCCGAGCGCCCTTGCCCACCACAAACAGGACGCCCTGATCGAAGTCCACATCAGTGAGGCGAATGCCAATGAGCTCGCCGCGACGCATGCCCGTATCAAGGAGGACGCGCAAGATCGCATGATCGCGCCGCTCCTCAAACCCGGTGCCCTCAGTCGCCTTGAGGAGCGCGCTCAGATCGTCGTCAGAGATGACGGGGACGGCCTTCTCGGGAACCGAAGGAGGCTTCATGCGCTCCATGGGGCTGCGCTGGGTTTCGCCTTCTTCCTGGGCCCAGGTCCAGAAGGTGCGCAGGCTGCGATAGCGCTGGGCAGCGGTCGCAGGGCTATGGGCGGCTAGCTGGGCAGCGATGAACGCTTCCACATGCTCGCGGCGCACCTGGGCGGGCTCGGTGGGCATCCCTGCTTGATGCAAGAACTGCTCGAAAAGGCGAAGGGCAGCGGTGTATGCCTCTTCGGTTCGGGCCGATTTATTCTCGGCGCGAAGGTGGCGAACCCACGATTGTGCGAGCTCGCTCAGGGTTGGGGCAGACACATTTCGAGTGGGCAAAGCGCACCTCCACGGGGTGAAAGTTATACGCTGTGCCAGCGTTGTGCTTCAATACCGAGTTGGCATCAAAGCCGTTTTAGCAGTCTATCATGCGGTTGGTGGAGCCGAGGGGATTCGAACCCCTGACCCCCTGCTTGCAAAGCAGGTGCTCTTCCAGCTGAGCTACGGCCCCCGTGATGACAGCGCGACCCATTATACCGGGCAAGCGCGGCTAGGACAGGTCCAATCCCTCCAGCGTCTCGCCGATGACGTGGTAGCGCCCGAAGGGCGGCATGAAGTAGGCGCCCGCTATGCGTGAGCGGACGGCGCGCAGCAGCTCCTGGCTGATGCGGATGCCCTCCGCCGCGGCGTCACCGCCCGCCGCCTCCAGCCGTGCGAAGGCCTCGTCCGGCACCCTGATGCCCGGCACCTCGTGATGGAGGAAGCGCGCGTGGCGCAGGGAGCGCAGGGGCAGCACGCCCAGCAATACCGGCAGCGGGAAGCCGCCGAGACGCTCCGCGACGCGCTCTAGGGCCGCGGGGTCGTACACGGGCTGGGTGAGCAGGAAGTGGGCACCTGCGTCCACCTTGCGCTCCAGCACGCGCAGCTCACGGTCCAGGTCTGGGGCGTTTAGGTTCAGCGCCGCGCCGACGAAGAAGGAAGTAGGCTCGTCGATGGCGCGCCCGTTGACGTCCACGCCCCGGTTGAACCCGGCCATGAGCTTGATGAGCCCGGATGCCGTGACGTCAGCCAGGGAGGTAGCCTGCGGGTAGTCGCCGGAGAGGGGCACGTCGCCCATGACGGTGAAGACGTTGCGGACCCCCAGGGCGTGGGCGCCCAGCAGGTCGGAGTGGAGCGCCAACAGGTTCCGGTGCCGGATGGCCAGGTGCATGATGGTCTCAATCCCCAGGCGCGACTGGAGGAGCGAGCAGGTTGCCAGAGCGCTCATGCGCCCCTGAGCCCGCGGGCTGTCGGCCACGTTGACGGCATGCAAATGGCCCAGCGCGGGGCGCAGCGCCTCCAGCGTGGCGCTGATGTCGAACCCGCGCGGGGGCGAGAGCTCTGCGGTGACGAGGAACTCCCCCTGGGCCATGCGCTCGGCGATGCCGGTGCGCTCAGCCGGGCGAGGTGGAGCAGCCGGAGCAGGCGACACCGGCTCCGGCTCGCGGCGTGGTGCGGCGGGCCGGGAGGCGCGGGCACGGCGGGCATGCACGCCCCTCAGCGCGTCCCGCACGGCGGCGATGTGGGCCGGGGTGGTGCCGCAACACCCGCCCAGGAGCACGGCCCCCGCCTCGGCCATGGCGCGGGCGCTCTCGGCGAAGTACTCGGGCCCCGTGACGTAGCGCAGCGCGCCGTCGATGTAGGTGGGCATCCCCGCGTTGGGCTGCGCGGAGAGCGGGGTGCCGGTGACGGCGCCCATGCGCTCCACCACCCGGCGCACCAGGTCTGGCCCCACGGAGCAGTTGGCGCCTAGCACGTCCACGTCCAGCGCCGCCAGGGCGGCTGCAGCCTCCTCCGGCGTATCTCCCGCGGCGCTCATGCCCTCCTCGGTGAAGGTGAGCTGGCACACCAGCGGCAGGGAAGAGACGGAGCGCACGGCGGCGACGGCAAGGCGCGCCTCGGCCAGGGAAGTGAACGTCTCCAGGACGAACACGTCCACCCCCGCATCGGCCAGCACCGCCGCCTGCTGAGCGAAGGCGTTGTGGGCGGCGGCGGCGTCGAGCGCGCCCACGCTGAACGCCTCACGCCCCAGGGGGCCGATGGAGCCGCCGATCCACACGTCCTGTCCCGTGAGCCGCCGCGACTCCTGCGCCAGCGCGACGCCAGCGCGGTTCAGCTCCTCCACCCGCTCGCCGGCGCCCAGTGCAGCCAGCTTGAGGGGGTTGGCGAGGAACGTGTTGGTCTGTATCAGCTCCGAACCCGCGCGCAGGTATTCCAGATGGATGGCCCGCACGGCATCGGCGTGCTCCAGGGTGGCCAGGTGCACCCGTGAGCCCGGCACACCGTGGGCAAAAAGCTCCGTGCCGATGGCACCATCGGACAGGAGCGGGCCTTGTTCGAGCCGTTGGGTGAGCGAGCGGGGCATGGTCCTCAGGCGGCGCGGAGCGCAGAAGAGTTCGGCCCATTGTACCGGGCGCACGCCGCACGGGCAGTGCGTTGCGGGCGCGGGTAGCGGGCCGTATCCTCACCGCGCCCTGCGGGGCCATCCCCCAACCAGGCGGTGCGCGTGAACGGCCCAGAACTGACGGTGCTCACCTGGCTGCTGGCAGCCGCCCCCGTAGCTCTGCTGGTGGTGACGATACTTTGGCGCAAGTGGTCCGCCCCCCGGGCTGGCGCGGCGGCGTGGGTGCTGGCCATGGCCATCGCCCTGCCCGCCTTCGGCGCCTCAAGCCAGCAGGGCTCCATCGCCAGCGCCAAGGGGCTGAGCCTGGCGCTGTTCGTCCTCACCATCGTGTGGACCTCGGTCTACATGTTCAACCTGGTCGACCGCCTGCGCGGTATCTCGGTCATCGGCCGGACCATGGCGCGCCTCACCGACGACCGGCTGGCCCAGGCGCTGCTGGTGGGCTGGGGGTTCTCCTCCTTCATCCAGGGTGTCACGGGCTTCGGCGTCCCGGTGGCCGTCGCGGCCCCGCTGCTCATCATGCTGGGCTTCAATCCGGTGAAGGCGGCCGCCATCGCCCTGGTGGGCCACGGGTGGGCCGTCACCTTCGGATCCATGGGCTCCTCCTACTACACGATCCAGCTGGTTACCGGGTATCCCGGCAATGTAATCGGACCGCACATGGCGGCGCTCTTCGCCCCCATCGTCGTGGCCTCGGGCATCGCCGTGGCGGCGCTGCACGGCGGCTGGGCGGACGTGCGCCGCTCCCTGCCCACGGTGGTGGTGGCAGGTGCGGTGATGGCAGCGCTCCAGTTCACCATGGCCTGGCTGGGCGCACCGCAGATCGCCAGCTCCGTCCCGGCACTGGCTGGGATGGTGGTCATCGCCCTTCTGGCGCGCACGCCCCTCTTCCCGCGCCACGGGGACCTCGCCGCTCCCGCGGGTGACGCCGAAGCGTCGCCCATGCCCTTCTGGCTGGCCATCCTGCCCTACGCCCTACTCATCACCCTGAGCGTGCTCTCGCAGATAAGCCCCATCAAGGACGCCGTCAAGAACCTGCAGTTCGGGCTGGACTACCCTGGCTTCACCACGAGTGAGGGGTTCAGCGTGGCCGCGGCGGCGAACTACGCGCCCATCAAGCTGCTGAACCACCCTGCCCCGCTCATCATCATCTCCCTGGCGGTCAGCGCGCTGGTGCTGGCGCGCATGGGCCGCTGGAAGCGTGCTGCGGCGTGGGAGGCGGCCAAGCTCACCTACGCCCAGTGCCTCTCCACCACGCTCGGAGTGAGCCTCATGGTGATGATGGCCGTGGTGATGGCCGACTCGGGCATGACGGTGCTGCTGGCGCGGGGCATCGCCAACGCGTCAGGGCCGCTCTTCCCGCTGGTTTCGCCCTTCATCGGCCTGCTGGGCTCGTTCATGAGCGGGTCCAACACCAACTCCAATGTGATGTTCGGCCTGCTCCAGGTGGAGACGGCGCGGGCGCTGGACATCGGCGGGGTGACGATCGCCTCGATCCAGTCCATCGGAGCCTCGGTGGGGTCAACGATGGCGCCCACCAAGGTGCTGGTGGGCGCGGCTGTGGTGGGCCTTGCGGGGCGTGAGAACGAGATATTCCGGAAGGTCACCGTTGCGGTGCTGGCGCTGGTGTTGCTCACCGGCATCGAAGCGCTGGTGCTGGTGATGATCTTCTCCGGGTGGACGAGGTAGCCATGCTGTCAACTGCGACCAAGAAGCGGATGCGGCACCTGGCCCTGGCGGGCATAGGCGCGAGTTTCGTCCTGCTGTACGTGGGTGCGGTGAGCCTGGACTCTGCCGCCGTGACGGCGGCGGGGCTCATCACGGCGGCCATCACCGCCTTGGACGCCTGGCTGGCGTTCTAGCCCCGCGGGGCGCGCTGGCGCGCTACTGGAACGGCTGGAAGCAGGAGAGGATGCGCGTAGCGCGCGCGTTGGCGTCCAGGTGCGAGGCGTAGCCCGTGTCGCACCAGCCACACGCCGCCCGCGTCCTGCAGGCCCGTGAAGGTGGACAGCGCAAGGGCCAGCAGCAGCGGGAGGAACAGGAAACGGTTGCGGCGCAGCCTTGCTACGGTCACTCCAGGGCAGCCTGGGCCACCCTCCATGCTCAAGGCTAATGGGAGCCAGGCGCCCCGCCCAAGCTCACAGGTGCGCGAGGGCACCGTACCTTGATTCTGGAGATGCCGGGGCTAGCGGGGGATGGGGGACGGACGCCACCTAGTCCCCGCGCGCGTCATTGGCCACACGCACCTCGACCACGAGGCCGTCTGCGGTGTCCACCGTCACCACCACCGTCCCGCCTATCTCCAGGTCACGCAGGGAGGCAGGCCCATCGCCCACCACGAAGGCGGGGCCACGGCGGGTGAGCACCACCACGTGCACCACCCCGTCCCCGTCGCGCAGGGCGAGGGCCACGCCCGGCTCGGTGCCGGGCGGGAGCACCTTCACGTCCACCACCGTGGCATTCACCTTCTCCAGACGTGACTCCGTCTCGGGGGCCGGGGTGGGGGTGAACGTCGGTGCGGGGCGAACCTCCAAGGGCGCGTCCTGCGCGCCAGCTGCCGCCGGCTTCTCTTCCTGGGTGCGCACCTGGTCGGCACGGTCCAGCACGCGTTGCAGGTCCGCCTGCTCCAGGGCCAGCGCCGTCCGCAGGTTCTCCACATTGGAGCGGAAGCCGGAACGGGCCATCTTCTCGCGCAGCGCGTCCAAGCGCCCCTGCACCTGCTCCAGGTGGTCGTCCACCTCCACCACCTTGCGCACCGACACCTCGGAGCCGCCATTGGCCGGGCGAGAGTCGGGCACGGGCGTAGCCAACGCCACCGAGGCGGCGGTGTCCACCGCCGTCTCCACGCGGCCCACGGTGATGGCCTTCATCCGCTTGGAGTGCCGGGCGATCTGCTCCGTGAGTTCCGGCACGAACTGCTCGCGGCCCGCGGCAGTCACCCGCTCCAGTTCCTCCATGCGCCGCTCCACCAGGCTCTCGCGCAGGTCTGCCTCGCGCTGCTCATCGAAGGCGAAGGCCAGCTGCACCCGCTCAGTGGAGCGCTTGACGGGGTAGAGCGCCTCGCCTGGCACTGCGGACTGGGCCGCCAGCACCGTGCCGGTGCCGGAGCCCACGATGGCCAGCACCGCCACCAGCGAGAGGGCCGCGGCGCGTGGGCCAGCCACCGCCAGCCTGCGGGGCAGGCGCACGCGCCACAAGGCGCGGCGGTTGCCACGGGCGTCCAGCGCAGCGTGGAAGCGCAGGCGAGCGGCGCGCTTGCGGTCCGGGTCCGGCGTGAAAGCCGAGGCCGCACGCACGGCCACCATCCGCTCCAGCGCCTCGGCCAACTCAGCGGCGTGCTCGGGGTAGGCGGCGCAGACCGACGCGACCGGCTCACCCGTCAGCACGCGGATCATCGCCTCGTCCAGCACTACGGTGAAGGATCGCGATTCGCTCGGCATCAGCGCACCTCCTCCGTGGACTCGCCCGCGCCCATGTGGGCGCGCAGTGCCTTCATCGCCGTGCGCTGGAGCTCACGTATCGCGCCGGGGGTGCGGCCCATGATGGCCCCAGCCTCCTCTGCTGACAGTTCGCCCAGGAAACGCAGGGTAATGACCTCCTGCTGCGCCGGGTTCAGCAGCGCCATGGCCGCCCGAACCGCCTTCATGCCCAGGGCGTGCTCCGTCTCAGCGACAGGGTCGTCCGCCCCCGCGACGCCGTAGGCCGCGTCCAGCGGCTCGTGACGGCGATTTGCGGAGCGCCGGTAGTGATCGATCACCAGGTTACGGGCGATGCGGAAGAGCCAGGCGCCAAGGGGCACGCCCTGGTCCCGGTAGGAGTCGATGGACTCCACGGCCCGGACAAACACCTCGCCCGCCAGATCCTCCGCCACATCGCGGTTCCCCGTGCGCACGTATGCGTAGCGGGCTATGCGGTCGTAGTACTCGTCGTAGGAGGCGGCGAGGGTGTCCGCCGTCGCCTGGGCGGCCTCACGGCCGGATGAGCCCAAGGCACGCTCCTGGATGGGGGCTTTGGCTGCCCAGTATAGCACCGTCATCCCTTTCCCCCGCCTCTGCTGATTCGTGCAAACGCCCGTGCCAGGGCGTGGGACCGGCGTCCCACGGGCGGCCACCCCGCCACACTGCATCGTCTTCCGCGCCGCAGGACTCCCGGTCAGTAAGGGGAACGCATGGGCCACCGTGGGTGTCAGGATTGGAGGGTGGGTGCGGGAACGACGCCTGTGCGAGCGAGGACAGGGTTGCTATACTGAGCATACTTTTTGGAGCGCGCTGTGCACGCCCGGGTTCCGCGCCAAACGGCGCGGGCCATGGGGGCGTAAGGCCGTCGCCTCACCTCCGGAGGCCCCATGCCGAATACCGCCGCCTTCACTCCACCCCTGCGCCTGCTCATGGGCGCGGGGCCATCCAACGTCCACCCCAACGTGCTCCAGGCCATGACCTCGAACCTGCTGGGCCACCTGGACCCGGCATTCCTGGGGGCCATGGACGACGTGCGCTCCATGCTGCGCTCGGCCTTCCTGACCGAGAACATGGTGACGCTCCCCATCTCCGGCACCGGCACGGCGGGCATGGAGGCGGCACTGGTGAACATCCTGGAGCCGGGCGATGTGTTCATCGTCGGCACCAACGGCTACTTCGGCGAGCGGCTCCTGGACATCGCCTCCCGCGCCGGCGCGGAGACGGTCGCGGTGCCCCACCCGATGGGCCAACCGGTCAGTGCCGAGTCCATCCAGGCCGAGCTTTCCAAGCACAAGAAGGTGAAGGCCGTCGCCGTGGTGCACGCCGAGACCTCCACCGGCGTGGTCACACCCATCCCGGAGATCGCGCGCGTCGTACACGATGCCGGCGCACTACTGGTGGTGGACACGGTAACCAGCCTGGGTGGGGTGGAACTGCGGGTGGACGAGTGGGGCATCGACGTGTGCTACTCCGGCACCCAGAAGTGCCTAGGTTCCCCTCCGGGCCTCGCCCCCATCACCTTCGGCCCCCGCGCCATCGAGGTGATGGATTCCCGCAAGCGCAAGGTGCAGTCCTTCTACCTGGACGTGACCCAGCTTTCCAAGTACTGGCAGGAGCGCGCCTACCACCACACGGCGCCAATCTCCCAGATCTACGCGCTTCGCGAGGCGTTGCGGCTGCTGATGGAGGAGGGCCTGGAGGCACGCTGGGCACGCCACGCGGCCAGCGCGGCTGCCTTGCAGGCGGGCGTGGAAGCCATGGGCCTGGGCATCGTCGCCGCCAAGGGCTACCGGTTGCCGAGCCTCACCGCCATCACCGCGCCGGAGGGCATCAACGAGGCGGACGTGCGCCGCTACCTGCTGCGCACCTACAACATCGAGGTGTCCGGCGGCCTCTCCACCTTCGCCGGGAAGGTGTGGCGCGTAGGCCTCATGGGCCACAACTCCACCCTGGCCAACGTGCTGACGTTCCTCTCGGCGCTGGAGAGCGCCCTAGTCGCCCACGGGTATGAGATGCCCGCAGGTGCAGGTGTGGCCGCAGCGCAGAAGGCTGCGCGCGGGCTATAGCCCCAACGCTTCGGTCAACGAGAAGGGCCCGCCTCGGGAGGCGGGCCCTTCTTCTGTTCGCTTGAAACCCACGCCGCGCTAGGCGGTAGGGGCCGGCGGCTTCTCCGCCAGGATCACCTGCATCGGCCAGTGGAAGGTGATGACCCCGGCATCCGAGACCTCGATGCCGAAAGCCGCGCGCACCGCATCACCCGCCATGAGGAAGACGTTGCGCAGCCTCCCGGCCGACCCGGCCTCCATGCCGGCGCGCTCCACCCAGTCCTCGTACTCCAGGTCCACGCGGGCATCGGCCATCTCCACCACCCGCAGCCCCGCCTCCTCACACATGCGCGCCCACTGAGTGGCGGAGTAGTTGCGCCCGTGAGATGGATCGCGCCAGCTCTCCACGCGGTGCATCCACTCAGCCACCGCCGAATCGTCAGGCGAGACGGTGTCCGCAAGCGCCAGCAGCCCGCCAGCCCGCAGCACCCGGGCTGACTCCGCCAGCCACGCCCGCGCATCGGTGAAGTGGTGGGCCGCCGTGCGCGATGCCACCAGGTCGACCGAGGCGTCCTCGAAGGGCAGCGCCTCGGCGGCACACTGCACCGTGGCCACGTTGCCGAGGCCCCGCTCGTTCCGCAGCCGCTGCACCTGCTCCAGCATCTCGGGCGTGATGTCCGCAGCGAACACCTTTTCCGCCAGGGGCGCCAGGTCGAAGGCCGAGTGGCCCGCGCCGGTGCCCACGTCCACCGCCACCGCGAACCGGCGCCTGAGCGGGGCCAGCACGCTGGACAGGTGGACCAGTCCGGTCGGGATGGCGTGGGTGGTGGAGGTGGCGTAGTTGGCGGCCACCCGCCCGTACTGCTCCTGGACGCTTCGTGCTCGTTCGTCAGCCATGCGCTCACTCCTGCGGTGCTGCCCGCATTCTAGCCGCCCCAGTGCTGCCAGGGCCAACCCGGCCCCACAGTTCCCAAACGGTTACCTGAACTAGCAGAAAAATGCCGTTCCGGCGCGTGCATTCCGCTTGCAATCACGGGGAGCAGGGGCTAGTGTCTGGGGAAATCTGGTGGATATACCATCTGATTTGGGGAGTTTTGGGGGAACTTTCCAGATGCAACTTCACGGGGAATACACGCATCGTCTCGATGCCCAGGGCCGGGTGGCTATACCCGCGCGCTACCGTGACGCCTTCCGGGGCGGCATCTTCCTCACGCGCGGATTCGACCCGTGTGTGTGGGCCTTCACCCCTGCGGAGTGGGAGGCCTACTCGGCCAAGTACGCCGCAACATCCCCCAATTCGCGCCTGAACCGCGCCCTGCGCCGCCGGGTGTTCGGCTCCACCTTCGAGCTGGAGCTGGACCGCCAGGGCCGCGTGGTGGTGCCCGCCCCCCTTCGCTCCCACGGAGCGCTCTCGGACGAGTTGGTGATCGTGGGCGCGGGCACGTACCTAGAGGTGTGGGACCGGGGCCGCTGGGAGGCCCAGGCCGCCGAACTCGACGCGCTGGATCTGGACCTGCCGGAGGAGAGCGCATGAGCACCTCCCCGCAGCGTTACCACGAGCCAGTGATGATGGCCGAGGTGCTGGACGGGCTCGCCGTGCACCCCGGCGGGGCCTACATCGACTGCACCCTGGGCGATGCGGGCCATGCGGAGGCCATCCTTGCCGCCGCCACGCCCAACGGGCGTCTGCTGGGGTTCGACGCTGACCCCGAGGCCGCCGGGGCAGCACGGGCGCGCCTTGCCGCCCACCCCGGCACCGTAGTAGTCAACGCCAACTTCAACAGGCTTGAAGAGCACGCCCACGCCCACGGGTTCATCCCCGCCGACGGGCTGCTGCTGGACCTGGGCCTCTCCTCCCGTCAGCTGGACGCCGAGGACCGGGGGTTCTCCTTCCGCCGTCCCGGCGCGCTGGACATGCGCTTCGACCCGTCCAGGGGCCAGAGCGCGGCAGAGTTGGTGAACCATCTGGACGAGCGTGAGCTGGCCGACGTGATCTACACCTTGGGCGAGGAGCCCCGCTCGCGGCGCATCGCCCGCGCCATTGTGGCAGCCCGCCCCTTCACCGACGCCGAGCGCCTAGCAGAGGTGGTCGCCCGTTCCTCGGGCTACCCGCGCGGGCGCACCCACCCGGCCACACGCACCTTCCAGGCGCTGCGCATGGCGGTGAACGACGAACTGGGCAGCCTGCGCGCGTTGCTGGAGCAGGCGGTGCGGGTGCTGCGCTCCGGCGCACGTCTGGTGGCCATCGCCTACCACTCACTGGAGGACCGTGAGCTGAAACGATTCATCGCAGGGGGTGCCCTGCGTGCGGTGACCAAGAAGGTGTTGCGTCCCTCTGCCGAAGAGGTGGCGCGCAACCGGCGCTCGCGCAGTGCGCGGGTTCGTGTGGCGGAGTGCCTCTAGGCGGGAGCCTGGGGCGGAAGGAGCGAGCAAATGTCTCGGAGCCGTGAGTCTCTGTACGCAGCCATGGACGTAGGCACCACCAAGGTGGCGACCCTGATCGCCCGTGTCTCGTCCCAGGGGGCGATCGAGGTGGTGGCCGCGGGCCACGCCCCCTCCGAGGGGATGCGCAAGGGCCAGGTGGTGAGCCCCAGCGAGCTGGTGGGGCCGATCCGCGCAAGCGCCGCCGAGGCCGAGGCCATGCTGGGCCGGCGCCTGCCGCCGGTGCTGGTGGGCATCACCGGCTCGCACCTGCACTGCATCAACGCAGGCTCCGGTGAGCCCGCCGCCCAAAGGCGTGCGCGCGCCATCTCCCAGAACGATGTGGACCACCTGCTCAGCGCGACTGCGGCTTCAGGGGCTGGGCGCGGGGACCGGGTGGTTCAGGTGGTGCCGCGCTCCTTCGCCGTGGACGAGCTGGCGGGCGTGCATGACCCGGTGGGCATGAGCGGTGAACGCCTGCGCGCCGAGGCCCACGTGGTGTACGGCAACGCCGCCTCCATGGAGACGCTGGAGCGCGTCCTGCGCACCGCGGACATCCCCGTGCGGGGCATGGTGCTTGAGCACCTAGCCAGCGCGGAGGCGGTGCTCACTAACGACGAGCGAGCGGCCGGCGTGGTGCTGGTGGACATCGGCGGCGGCACCTCGGACATCGCCATCTACCAGGACGGCGCGCTGCTGCACACCGCTTCGGTGCCGGTGGCCGGGCAGCACTTCACCTCGGACCTGGCGGTGGGCATGGGCATGCCCCTCTCCATCGCCGAGGCGGTGAAGCTGGAGCACGGGAACGTGAGCCTGGAGGGGGTGGACTCACGCTCCTCCATTGCGGTGCCCACGGGCATCGGGGACCAGACCCGCCTGGTCTCCACCCTCACGCTGCGCCACCTGCTGCACGATCGGGCGACGGAGCTGATGAAGATGACGCTGGCGCGGGTGGCCGATTCGGGCCTGCGCCGCATGCCGCCGGGCGGCATCGTCCTCACCGGCGGGTGCGCCAACCTACAGGGTCTGGTGGAGCTGGCCGCGGGCTATGGGCGCTGTCACGCCCGCCTGGGCGCCCCCGCCGATGCGCTTGGGCTGCCCGCCGAACTGCGCGAAAGTGCGTTCGCCACGGCCGTGGGTCTGCTGGTGTGGGGTGTGCAGCACCGTCACGCCGGGGCATTCATGGCCGAGCAGCCGGTCCGGGTCTCGCTGGCCTCGCGCCTGCGGGGTTGGCTGGGCCGCTGGCAGAACCCCATGCACCAACCCAGGCAGCGGCCCACGGGAGCGCGCGTATGAGCAACCACGCACGCACCGCCCGCCCGCCCCACGCCCACTCGGGCCGCAAGCGCAGCCCACCGCCGGGAGGTGATGGAGGTACCTGATGCATCACCAGCGGAGAAGGGACAGGGACGCCAAGCCCTGCTCCTGAAACAGAACGAAAAGTGGCCGGTCAACGAGAGCAACCAATCAAGCGAGAGTTCCTGAGAGGGGTACACCATGGACATGTTCGGAGCGAACCAGACGCCTCAGATCGACGGTATGGCCCAGGTGAAGGTGATTGGCGTGGGCGGCGGCGGGTGCAACGCGGTCAACCGCATGTACCGCGAGCGCGTCCCCGGCGTGGAGTACATGGCGGTGAACACCGACGCCCAGCACCTGCTGCGCCTCGATGTCCCCGTCAAGGTGCGCATCGGTGACAAGCTCACCCGCGGCCTCGGCGTGGGCGGCGACCCTGAGATCGGGCGGGCTGCCGCCGAGGAGTCCCGCGAGGAGATCTACGAGGCCGTGCGCGGCGCCGACATGGTCTTCATCGCCGGCGGCATGGGCGGCGGCACCGGCACGGGCGCAGCGGCGGTGGTGGCCGAGGTGGCCAAGGAGACGGGGGCGCTGACCATCGCGGTGGTCACCAAGCCCTTCGGCTTCGAGGGGCGCCGCCGGTCCAAGAACGCCGAGAACGGCCTGGCCCGCCTGAAGGAGAACGTGGACACGCTCATCGTTATCCCCAACGACCGCCTCGCCGCCATCTGCGACGAGAAGGTCACGGCGGAGAACGCCTTTAAGATCGCCGACGACGTGCTGCGCCAAGGCGTGCAGTCCATCGCCGAGCTGGTCACCGTCCCCGGTGAGATCAACCTGGACTTCGCCGACGTCAAGACCATCATGTCCGGCGCTGGCCCGGCCTGGATGTCCATCGGAACGGCGTCCGGCGAGAACCGCGCAGCCGAGGCCGCCAAGGCCGCCATCAACTCCCCCATGCTCGACGTGAGCATTGAGGGTGCCCGTGGCGTGCTGTTCAACATAACCGGCGGCACCGACCTCACCCTGCGCGAGGTTCAGGAGGCGGCCGACGTCATCTCTCACGTGGTGGACCCCGAGGCCAACATCATCTTCGGCATGGTCACCGACATGAAGATGGAGAGCGAGGTGCGGGTGACGATCATCGCCACCGGCCTGCCCACCGTTGACCCCCACACCCTGCGGGACGACTCCATCTCCGAGTTCCTGCGCGAGGCGCTGGGCGAGGAGAGCGAGCTGGACCTGCCGCCGTTCCTGCGGGCCTCGCGGCGCGCCGCGAACTAGCCCTCAACGCGAAGAACCGGGCCCGGCCCTCCCCCCAGAGGCCGGGCCCCCGCGGGCCGGCGACTCCCCACGCTTTCCCGCAACGCTCCTCCGGTCACTCCCGCCGCGCCATAGGGAGCTGACCAACCGGGCCCCGGATGGTTCCCCCACCGGGGCCTTTCTTCGTCCCTCGCCATCCTGGATTTACCCCACATCTTGCACTGCTTAACGCTGCTGATACTTGCTGGCTAATGCGATTGGACGGTTCCGCCCCCTTGACTCCCCGCAACGCGTGGGACAGAATGCTCCCGATCGGCCGCCACATGCACAGCATCTGGTAGCCAGGGCACGTTAACATCCGCTATATTGGCGTATAACCGTGGTTGAACCACGGCACAGCCGGAGCGCGCGCACGACGTCCGCCCCGGTGGAGGCCACCCGATGCGCTGTCCCCAGTGCGGCACGCCGGAGACGCGGGTCACGGACTCGCGTGATACGGGCGAGGAGATCCGCCGCAGGCGCGAATGCGTCCAGTGCGGGGTGCGCTTCACCACCTATGAGCGGGTGCAGCGTGCTGCGCTTATGGTGGTCAAGTCCGATGGGCGGCGCGAGGAGTTCAACCGGGAGAAGCTGCTGCGCAGTATCCGGTTGGCCTGCGTTAAGCGTCCCCTCCCCACTGGCTCATTGGAGAAGGTGGTGGACGAAATCGAGTCGGATCTGCAACGACTCGGAAGAGCCGAGGTTCCCTCGGCGGTCATCGGGGACACGACCCTGGCCCGCCTGCGGGAGCTCGACCCGGTCTCCTACGTGCGCTACGCGAGCGTGTACCGGGATTTCAACTCGCTGGATGGGTTCATCGGCGAAGTCGCCCAGTACAAGACCCAGCAAGAGGACGAGCCCTCCGGGGACCAGCAGCTGGAGCTGATCCCCAACGAATACACCATTCCTCCCAAGCCGAAGGCCCGCCGGGGCCGCAGACCTTCCATCTCCGCCCCGGCCGACCGGCACCGGCGCGCCCCCTCAAGCAACTGAGGCGCAGCGCCAGCACGATACAGATGAGCCTCCGGATTCCCCCCGGGGGCACCCGGAGACGTCCAACTCCCCTGGACGGCTCCACGTCTCCCTCCTCCGCAGGCCTCTGCCGACGCGCCACGGCATGGGGCCACCAGGGCCCCGTTGGAGCGATCCTCGGGGCCCGCCTTTTTGTCGAGCACCCGGGCTTGCAGGCAGGCGAGCGCCCCGCTCACTTCGTTCGCTCGTTTAAGGGGGACACACCCTTGGCACTGCGCACCTACCCCCATCTCCACTCGCTCGGCGCTCGCTTTTGGCAGTGGGCCCGTGGCCAGCACGCATACTTCGGGGTTGGGAGTGGGGCGCAGCCCCAAAGACGCCGATAACCGGCGACTGTCCGGGCTAGAGGGGTGCGGAGGGAGAGGACACCTCTCGCCGCCGGGGGTTCGGCGCACGGAGTGCTCCCAGGGGGTTTCCCCCTTAGAAGATCGAGCCATCGGCGAGTAGGGCAGGCCTGGCGCTGCCGGGCGGGAGGTAATAATCCATCACCTGGACGACTCGGTCACCGCGTCGACGATGGCGCCGATGTACAGCTTATTGATTTGCACCACCACGATGCGCAAGTCCTTGGTGAACTCCGAAACGGGCAGACCGAACCGGGCTCGTAGGTCGACCACGGGGGTCATCTTGCCGCGCAGGTTGATCACGCCCTGAACTTACGCGGGCGTGCCCGGCATCTTGGTGATGTCCTGCATGCGGATGATCTCGCGGACCGTCTTGATGTCCACGCTATAGGAATCGGTGCCCAGGTCGAAGACGAGTAGCAGCTGTTCCTCCACGTCGACGGCGGACTCGGTGCTCATGGCAACTCATCGCTCGCGGCATGGCCAGGGGCGCGATGCCGGGTCTTTCTTGTCTGTGAACCACGCTACCAAGGGGATCCCCGCGTCCATATGGAAACTGACCCTCCACCTGACACTATGAAAACACGCAGGTTTGACTGAGGGAGAACGCCCTACGGGAGCGTGCCGGGACGCGTGCGCAGGCGGGGTATACTAGCTTCCACGCTCACCCTGAGGTACGCCCATGCCCTCAACCTCCGCGCCTGCCGTCGCCATCACCCTGGGAGATGCAGCGGGCATCGGCCCTGAGGTGGTGGCCAAGGCCCTGGCCGACCCAGACGCGCTGGGCGGTGCGAGGGCGCTGGTGGTGGGGACGGCGCCGGTGCTCCAGCGGGCGCTTGACCTGACCGGAGCACCCCTGCGCGCTCGACAGGTCGCCACACCCGAAGAGCCGGTGAGCCCTGGCGAGGTGGCGGTGTATGGGCAGGGCTCCCCCGACCTTGCCTCCCTTCCCTACGGGCGCCTCAGCACCGCCGCAGGCAAGGCCGCGGTGGACTGGGCGGTGCTGGCCGCGCGCATGGCGCTGGACGGGGCAGTGACCTCCATCGCCACCGCCCCGCTGAACAAGGAGGCCGCCCATCTGGCCGGGGTGGAGGAGGTGGGCCACCAAGAGATCTACCAGGCCATGGCTAGGGCCGAGCACGTCTCCACCATGTTGGTGACGCCCGGCCTGCGGGTGGTGCACCTGTCCACGCACCGTTCACTGGCCGCCGCCTGCACCCTGGTGACGCGCTCCAACGTACTGGCCAAGCTGCGCCTCACCCACGCCTTCTTCGCCGCCAACGGCATCGGCCGTCCGCGCATCGGCGTTGCGGCCCTGAACCCCCACGGGGGCGAGCACGGGCTCATCGGCTCCGAGGAGGTGGAGGAGCTGGCCCCCGCCGTTGCGGACGCGCGCGAGGAGGGCATCGACGCCACCGGCCCTGTGCCCGCGGACACGGTGTTCAACCAGGCCATCGACGGGCGCTACGATGTGGTGCTCGCCCTCTACCACGACCAGGGTCACATCGCCGTGAAGGTGCATGGGTGGGAAGAGTCCATCACCCTGAACCTGGGGCTGCCCTTCGTGCGCACCAGCGTAGACCATGGCACCGCCTTCGACATAGCGGGGCGGGGCATCGCCGATGCGCGCGGCATGGGAGCCGCCGTCCGGGCCGCGGCGGCCCTGGCCACCGGGAAGGGCCTCACGGCCTTCTAGCCACGAGCGGGCCGCTCGTGGCCCCGTGCTATACTCCGCCGAGCGGTTCGGGGATCCCCCGCGCCGCACCACCTGGGAGTGCGCATGCGGACCAGCTTCATCGGCGGCGGCGTCATGGCCGAGGCGATTCTCGCGCGCGCCCTGGCCTCCGGCGTGCTCAACGCGGACGAGGTGTGCGTGGGTGAGCCCGTGGCCGCCCGGCGCGAGGCGCTCGCCGACGCCCAGGGCGTGGGTGTCTGCGCAACAGGCCGCGAGGCCATCACCGGTGCCGGGCTGGTGGTGCTGGCGGTCAAGCCCCAGCACTTGGGGCACGTCTACCAGGAGGTAGGCGGGCACCTGAAGCCCACCCAGTCCGTGCTCTCCATCGTTGCGGGCGCGCCGCTGGCCGCCCTCTCCGCGGGGCTCAAGCACCAAGCGTTGGTGCGGGTCATGCCCAACACCCCCGCCCAGGTGGGCGCGGGCGTCTCTGTTTGGACCGCCACCGCCGAGGTGAGCGCCGAGGCGCGCGCTGCAGCAGCCGCGCTGCTGGGCTGCCTGGGAACCGCCGTCGAGGTGGCTGACGAGAGCTACCTGGACATGGCGACGGCCATCTCCGGCAGCGGCCCGGCCTACGTCTTCGCCTTCATGGAGGCGCTGACCGAGGCGGGCGTGCTGCTGGGCATGCCGCGTGAGATGGCGCGCACCCTGGCAGTGGAGACCGTCGCTGGCTCCGGCAAGCTCGCCTCGGAGTCGGGCGAGTCGCCCGCGCTGCTGCGCGAGCGCGTCACCTCGCCCGGCGGCACCACGGCCGCCGCGCTGCGGGTGCTGGAGCAGATGGGCATGCGCTCGACCATAATCGAGGCGGCGGCCGCCGCGCACCGGCGCGCCCAGGAGTTGGGCGGCCCCAAGGGTACGGGGAGCGAGGCGTGAAGGAAGTCCTCCTCACCATCGTCAACATCTTCTGGTTCGCCCTGCTGGCCCAGGTGCTCCTCTCCTGGCTGCTGGTGGCCGGTGTCCGGAACGATCTGGTGATGCGCTTCTACTTCGCGCTGGGCCAACTGCTCGACCCGCTTATGCGCCCGCTACGGCGCATCGTCCCCACCGTGGGCACGGTTGACATCAGCCCGCTGGTGGCTTTCGCGCTGCTGGCGGTGCTGCGCGCGTTGATCCAGCGCGCCCTCTAGGCGGCGCCCGCCCCGCCCAACCGGGCGGCGACTTCTTCCATTCCCAGGGGCAGCACCACGAGCTTGCGCCGAGTCTTGAGCCCGGCCACCACCAGCACCCTCCCTCGGCTCACCCGCAGCGACTTGGCCAGCACCGTGCGCAGCACCTCGTTGGCCGCTCCCTCTACGGGCGGCGCGCTCACATGCACGCGCAGGTAGCGCCCGTCCACCAGCTCCACGGCCTGCAGCTTGGCACGGGGTATCACCTGCACCTGGATGCGCGTTGTGGGCATGGGGGGATGATAGCGCGCGCGAGGCGCTCGGGTAGAATCGCGCGGTGAGCGTCGTCATCGTGGCCGATTCCACCACCTCCCTACCCGCCGCACTGGTGGAGGGATTGCCGCTGCGCATCGCCCCGCTGGAGGTGCACCACGCCGGGCAGGTGTACGCCGACGGGGTGGACCTGACGCCCGCGCGCTTCTACGAGCTGATGGCCCAGCCCGGCCCACCGCCCACCACCTCCTCCCCCCAGCCGGGGGCCTTCCTGGAGCGGTTCCGAGAGGCAGCCGCGCGCGGCGCGGACGCCGTGGTCTGCCTCACCCTCTCCGCCGAGCTCTCGGCCACCCACCGGGCGGCACTGGCGGCGCGTGAAGAAGCACGGGAAGCGCTGCCGGGCCTGGACATCAGCGTGGTGGACACCCGCTCCGCCGCAACCGCAGAGGGGCTCATCGCCTTGGCCGCCGCACGCCTGGCCGCCACGGGGGCGGACGCACCTGAAGTGCGGGCGGAGGTGGCCCGGCGCATGAAGGACACGCGCCTGTTCGGATACCTGGAGTCGCTGGAGCACCTGCGCCGGGGCGGGCGGATGCCGCGCATCGCCGCCTGGATGGGCCGGTTGCTGGACATCAAGCCGGTTCTGAGCCTGGAGGATGGGCGCATCGGCATGGTGGAGCGACCCCGCAGCACCCGCCGGGCCATGGAGCGCATCGTGGCGCTCACTGAAAACCGACTGGGCGGTCAGAAAGGCCGCATCGCCGTGATACACGCCGCCGCCCCAGAGCGCGCGGCGGAGCTAGCCGCACTGCTCACCCGGCGGCTGGAACCCGCGGAGCAGTTCATCACCGAGTTCACCCCGGTCATCGGCGTCCACACCGGCCCCGGACTGGTGGGCGTCGCACTGCAGCCTGCGGAATGACCTGCCCGCCGCCTGTCTGCTAGCCTAGGCGCGGCGCACGCGCCCCATCCTCTGCCCCGGAGGCCCCATGCTGAAGATCACCGTGCAGATCGGCGACATCACCCAGGCGGCGTTCGATGCCGTGGTGGTGAATCTGTTCGAGGGCGTCAGCGCTCCCAGCGGCGCCACCGGCGCGGTGGACCGGGCACTGGAGGGTGCCATCAGCGCGCTCATCGCCGATGGCGAGGCGCGCGGGCGCGAGGGCGAGGCCACGGTGCTCCACACCCTGGGTGCCCTCCCCGCTAAGCGCGTGGTAGTGGCCGGGCTGGGCAAGCGCGAGCGCTTCGGCATCGACACGGTGCGCACCGTCTCCGCCGTGGCGGCCCGCACGCTGCGCCGTCTAAACGCCAAGCGCGCCGCCAGCATCGTGCATGGGGCTGGTATCGGCGGACTCGACGCCGCCGCCGCCGCGCAGGCGCTGGCCGAGGGCGCGGCGCTGGGCCTCTACACCTTCGACCGGCACAAGGCGCGCAAGGCCGATGAGCCCACCCAGGAGCTGGAGGAGCTGGTGCTGCTGGAGCAGGACCCGGCGCGAGCCGCGGCGCTGCAGGCGGGCGTGGAGCGGGGCCTGGCGCTGGCCGAGGCCGTCATCACCGCACGCGACCTAGTGAACGAGCCCGCGAACATCCTGAGTCCCATCGCCCTGGCGACCGCGGCAGAGCAGGTGGCGGAAGAGGCGGGCCTCGCCTACTCGGTGCTGGAGCCTTGGCAGATGAAGGAGCTGGGCATGGGCTCGCTCCTGGGCGTGGCTCAGGGCTCTAGCAACGAGCCGCGTCTCATAGTCATGGAGTACTTCGGTGACCCCGAGCACCCCGACAACAACGTGGCGCTGGTGGGCAAGGGAATCACCTTCGATTCCGGCGGCATCTCCATCAAGCCGTCGGCCGGGATGTGGGAGATGAAGGGCGACATGGCGGGCGGCGCCTCGGTGGTGGGGGCCATGAAGGCCATCGCGGCCCTGGGCCCACGCATCAACGTGCTGGGGCTGGTTCCCGCGGTGGAGAACATGCCCTCCGGCACGGCTCAGCGGCCCGGTGATGTGGTGAAGGCCATGAACGGCAAGACCATCGAGGTGGACAACACCGACGCGGAGGGCCGGCTCATCCTGGCCGACGCAATGTGCTACGCCGTGGGTGAGAAGCACGCGAAGCGCGTGGTGGACATCGCCACCCTCACGGGGGCCATCGTGGTGGCGCTGGGCCACGTAGCCACGGGCGTGATGGGCACCTCGCAACGGCTGGTGGACGAGCTGCTGGGAGCCTCCCGGGACACGGGTGAGAAGATGTGGCAGCTGCCCCTGTTCGACGAGTACAAGCGCCAGCTGCGCTCCGACTACGCCGACATCAAGAACGTGGGCGGGCGCCCGGCCGGCTCCATCACCGCCGCGCTGTTCCTCTCCGAGTTCACCGGCCCCGCCGAGTGGGCGCACCTGGACATCGCCGGGACGTTCATGTCGGACCGCGTCCACGGCCACGTGGTCAAGGGCGCCACGGGCGTGCCCGCGCGCACCCTGGTGCGGCTGGTGGAGCGCCTGGCGGCGGATGGCTGATGGCCCTGGCTCGTTTGACGCGCTAGGCCACGGCCACCTAGAATCGTACTGTTGCGTGGTGGGCGTGGTCGAGGGGTTAAGACGCCAGGTTGTGGCCCTGGAGATCGAGGGTTCGATTCCCTCCGCTCACCCCATCCTTCATGCGAGCCCGGCTCAGAGCCGGGCTCTCGCGTTTCTCGGGGCCACCTCGCCCCTGCGCTAGAATGAGCATAGCCGCCCGTAGCTCAGTGGATAGAGCACCGGTCTTCGGAACCGGGTGTCGTGGGTTCGAATCCCTCCGGGCGGGCCACCGGCGCTTTCATCCTGATCTCCGAGGCCACCAACCCCACGGTGGCGGCGGGGATGTTCGGCCCTCCTCGCTTCCCCTTCGTCACCTAGGTTAGAACGTTTGTGCCAAACCCTGGTTGTGCCGTTGTTTGCGTACAGGCACCCTACTTCCGTCGCGCCGGAGCGCGCGAGGGAGGGTGCGATGCACGTGTTCACGGTCAACGAGCGGACGGCGCTGGCGCTGGCGTGCAGCTGCGGGGCGAGCGCGGGACGGCTAGAGCCCTCCTGGCGCGTCGCGGAGACGGTGCGCGAGTGGCATGCTCGCCACGCGGGGCCCGCCTGCGGCCCACGCTGGGCCAACCACCTGACGCTAGCATCCAGCGCCGCCTAAAGACTAATCCCCGTCCCCATCCCCTTCGTGGTCCACGGCATCGTCCGTGGGCAGCAGCCCGGTGCCCTGCGAGGGCGTGGGCGTGCGGGCATCGCCCGCCAGTGCGTAACCGCCACGGGCGTCACGCACCCACAGGTTGCGGGCCGGGAACGAGATCTCGATACCCTCGTCCCGGAAGCGCTCCGTGAGGCGCTTGATGAACTCCGAGATCAGGTCGTAACGGGCGAACCAGGTGTGTGCCTGCATGGAGGTGCGCACCTCGATGTTGGAGTCGCCGAAGCCGGTGAACCAAACCGCTGGCTCGAACTCCTTCACCGCCCCGTCCACCACCGCCACCGATTCGCGCATGACCTCGACGATGACGCGCTCTGCGTGGCGCAGGTCCGTGTAGTAGCTCACCCCGAACCCCACGAAGGCCGTCACCTCCTCACCGGAGATGGTGTAGGAGATGGTCTTCGATTCGGACAGGCGGGAGTTGGGATAGATGATGACATTGTTGTCGAAGGTCCGCATGCGCGTGGCGCGCCAGCCGATCTCCTCCACGTAACCGCGCATCCCGTCTTCCAGCTCCACCAGGTCGCCCACCTGCAGGCTCCCGTCGGAAAGCAGGCTGATGCCCGCGAAGAAGTTGGACAGCGTGCTCTGCAGCGCCAGGGCAACGGCAAGACCGCCGATGCCCAGGCCGGCCAGCAGCGGGGCTATCTGCACCCCTAGCTGCGCCAGGGTAATGAGGAGGGCGATGGCCACCAGCGCGATGGTGGCGGAGCGGTTCAGCAGCGGCACCACCGAGGCGAGCATGCGGGTCTGCTTACGCCGGGCCAGGGCCTTGGCGTAGCGCGCGAACAGCACGTTCTGCACCCGCAGCGCCGCCGCCAGGGGGATGGCGATGCCTGCCACCACATACACCCGGTGAACGGTGTTCAGGTACGAGTCCATGATGGGCAGACGGGTGACGGCAAGGTAGGAGGCGAGGGCCAGCACTCCGGCGTGGACCAAGGGCGCCGACTTGGTGATGATGTCCTGGGCCACGTTGAACCGGCGCTGCGGGCCGATGCGCATGACCAACCTGTGCAGGTACTGGCGCTCCAGCACCACCGCCAACACGCCGAGGGAGAAGGTGCCCACCGCCAACGCCAGGTCGGCGATGGTCAGTCCCTCTAGCAGCACCGTCGAGAGGATCGCGTCCACACCTGCACTCCCTGCGTTGGGTAGCGACATGATAAGCGCCGTTCGCCGGATGAACACGGCGTGGCTTGCAAATCCAGATGCCCAAGGGCACCATGGTGGCATGCAGGTAGGGCAATTCGAACTCCGTGACCCGCTCCCGCAGCTCAACGAGCCGCACGTCATCGCCTCGCTCACCCCGTGGATAGACGCAGGCAGCGTGGGCACGCTCACGCTCGAGCGCCTGGAGCGCTACATGGGCGCGGAGGATCTGGGCGGGCTGGCCAAGCCCGGACGCTTCTTCGACTTCACCCGCTACCGGCCGATGGTGTACATGGAGAGTGGCCAGCGCAAGCTGCGCGTACCCAACGCCCACCTGCGGTACGCCCGCGGGCCCCAGGGGACGGACTTCCTGTTCCTCCACATGCTGGAGCCGCACAACAACGCCGAGGAGTACATCGACGGCATCGGCGAGCTGCTGGAGTTCCTCCAGGTCAAGCGGCTGGTGCGCGTGGGCTCGATGTATGACGCCGTGCCCCACACCCGGCCGCTGCTAGTGATGGGAAGCCTCAACGGCCAGCCGTTGGAGGGGGTCGAAGGTGTGCGGGGGAACCGCAGGCGCCCCTACCAGGGCCCCACGTCCATCATGAACCTGGTGGGAGACCGCCTCCAGGCTCAGGGCGTCGACTCCATGATGCTGATGGCGCGCCTTCCCCACTACGTGGAACTGGAGGCGGACTTTGCGGGCCGCACCAAAATGCTGCGGGTGCTCTCCGGCATCTACTCGCTGCCGCCGGAGTACTACCTCTCCCGGCGTGACACGCAGCAGTACGACCGCGCCACCACGGAAATGGAGCGCAACCAGCAGATGAAGCTGATGGTTGCGCGCCTGGAGGCGGAGTACGACCGCCGACACGGCACTGGCCCCGCCACCCCCGCACAGGAGGAGGAGACCTCCTCCGAGCCCCAGACCCCCCTCCCCCCCTCGGTGGAGCGGTTCCTGGGTGAGCTGGGCAGCCTGGGGCTGGACAACGCCGAGTCCGAGGACTCCTAGCCCCGTGGCGCAACCCGGCCCCGGCCCGGCGGGCGTCCGGAGTCGCCTGCGTTTCTATGGCTGGACCGTCGTGCTGGGCCTGGCCGTAGCAGGTGGAGCCAGCATGCTCACCGGCGTGGGCAACATGGGCATCTTCGTGGAGCCCATGAACGCCGAATTGGGTCTGGGCCGCGCCCCCTTCGGCTGGGCCCTGACCGCGCGCCTGGCAGGTTTCGCCATCGCCGGCCCGCTCATCGGCCGCTCCATCGACCGCTACGGAGCCCGCGTTCCCCTGGCGGTGGCCGGGGTGCTGGCAGGCGGAGCCGCCGCGATGCAGGGCTCCGTGAACGCCGCCTGGCAGCTGGTGGGTCTCACCTTCATCGGTGGCCTCCTGGGTTTCTGGGGCTCCTCCACGCTATACCTGACGGTGCCGGTGGCCAAGTGGTTCGTGCGCCGTCGCGGCAAGGCCATGGCCATGGTTTTCATCGGCGTGCCGTTGGGCATCGCCATTGCCAACCCCCTCACCCAGGCCATCGTGGGGGCAGTGGGTTGGCGAGCCGCCTGGGTGATCCTCGGCGCGGGCGCCGCGGTGCTGATGCTCACCATGGCCGCGTTCGTCATCCGCTCGCGACCGGAGGACATGGGCCTGGCCCCCGACGGCATACCGCTCGTGACAGCCGGTGGGCCGCCAGGCGCGCACGGGGGCGAGGAGCACCCCTGGACGGTGCGCGAGGCCGTGCGCACCGGGACATTCTGGAAGATGTCCATCGCCTTCGGCACGTTGATGTTCGGCCTCTCCTCCATGGGCGTGTTCATGGTGCCCTTCTTCATCTCCAAGGGTCAGGGCGCGCAGATCGTCGCCTTCGCATTCGCCACCCAGGCACTCTCCCAGGTGGCCACCTCCCTCACCCTATCGCCTTATCTTGACCGGCTGCCGATCCGGTTCATCGCACCCACCGGGTTCTGCCTGATGGTGACCGGGTTCGCCATCGGCGTGTGGTCGTGGAACACCCCCACCATGTTCCTGGCCACCATCGTAACCGGCATGGGCACCGGCTCCGGGATGCTCCTGCAGGCCCACATGTGGCCGCACTACTTCGGCCGGCGCCACATCGGCGCCATCCGTGGCCTGGCCACCCCGGTGAGTCTGGGTTTCTCCGCCTTCGGCGGTGCGGTGGCGGGCACCATCATCGACGCCACCGGCTCCTTCACCCCCGCCTGGGCCCTGACCGGCGGGTTGGTGGCGGGCGGCGCGTTGCTGCTCCTGATCACCTCGCGCCCCAAGCCGCATCGCGAGTCGTAGCACACCGGCCAACCCACGACGAGACGGGGAGGAATCCTTGCCGGTGCCGGAGGGCGGGTGGTAGCATCCCGAAGCCTTCAACCTGGCCGCGCGGTGCGCGAACGCCGGGGAAGTGCGGGAGGCGATCATGCGCAGAGTCTGGAAGCTGACGGCAGCCCTCGCGCTCGGCGCGCTGGCAAGCATCACGCTCGCCGCGTGCGGTGCCGAGCCCACGGCAACCCCCACGGCCACCCCCAAGCCGGCGACGGGGAACACCACCCCCACGGCCACCCCCACGCCCGCCGGGCGCGACATGGAAGCCTACTTCGGTGGCAAGACGATCCGCATCATGGTGGGCTTCTCCCCCGGCGGCGGCTACGACACCGTGGCCCGTATCTTCGCCGCAGTGGCCCCGCGCCACTTCCCGGGCAACCCCAGGTTCATCGTGACCAACCTGCCTGGCTCGGGCGGCCTGCGTGCGCTGCAGGAGACGATGAAGGCCACGCCTGACGGCTTCACCGTCAACCCCATGGCCACCCGATTCATCGTCCCTGAGGTGATTGGTGAGGACGTGGAAGGTTTCGATCTGTTCACAGCGAACCTCATCGGCACGGCAACCACCCCCGAGAATCACGCTGGCTTCTGCATGAAAAAGGGCCCCGGCGTACCCACGACCTACGCGGAGATGGTCGCCTCCGGCAAGACCTACGTCACCGGCCAGTCCTCACCCGGTGGTGACGTGATCGGCGCAGCGCTGGTGGAGATTAAGGGCGGCCCCATCAAAGTGGTGTACGGCTACACCGGCACCTCTGACCTGCTTGCCGCCGTGGACCGGGGCGAACTGGACGGCACCTCGCGCTGCGACTTCGTGTTCATGCAGCCGCTGTTCCCGGAGTGGATCGCCAACCAGCAGATCCAACCCATCTTCTACTTCCGCAACCCCATGTCCGAGGAGTGGCTGCGCGCCCTGGGCGCCACACAGCCGCCGCACCTGTTCGACCTGATCGACCTAACCGAGGAAGAGAAGGCGGCCTTCACCCTGGGCGACACCGCCGAGGCGCAGACCCGCCTGTTCACGGTGGCCCCGGATGTTCCGGCGGACATCGTTGAGCAGTGGCGCGTGAGCTTCAAGTCGGTCGTGGACGACCCGGAGTTCATCCAGCGCATGACCAACGGCGGCCTGGAGGTCGGATACGGCGACCCGGTGGAGCTGGTGGAGCTTCTGCGCAAGGGGCAGAATTTCGGCGCCCAAGCTAAGGATATGCTCCGGCAGATCTACGGCCTCTAGTCCCCCAAACGCAACGAGATACCATGGGGGCGGGCTCCAGGCGGAGCCCGCCCCCCACGTTTTCACCGGGTTCATGCTATTGACGGCGCATCCGCCCACGGATAGCGTACGCCCAACCTTTGGCCGGGGGCCTGCGCTCAAGCGCTTCTCGCCGCGAGCCCCAGGAGTGAAACAGGGGAGCAGCCATGTTAGAAGCCATGCTGAGCGGGGCCCAGCACCTCTTCAGCCCGGGACCCATGATTGGGTTCGCCATTATGGTGCCGATCGCCTTGATTTCAGGGCTCATGCCAGGGGGAGGCCTGCCCTTCCTGGTGGTGGTGCTATCCTTCGCCACCCGCCTTGACCCATTCATCGCTCTGCCGGTGGTCATCGGCTACATGGCGGCCAACGACCTGACCGAGCCCATCCCGTCCATCCTGCTCGGTATCCCCGGTGCGCGCTCGTCGCAGGCGACCGTCCTAGACGGGTACCCCATGGCCCAACAGGGCCGGGCGGGCGAGGCACTAGGTGCCGCCTATATGTCCTCCCTCATCGGCGGATTAGTGGGTGCCGTGGCCTTGTTCGCCGTTCTCCCCTTTGCCCGTGAGCTGCTTAAGAATTTCGGTGCGCCGGAGTTCTTCCTCCTATCGCTCCTGGGCATCATGTCGGTGGGCATCATCTCCTCCGGCGCCATGGTCAAGGGTCTGCTCACCGCGAGCTTGGGGCTCATGATCGGCATGATCGGTTTCACCAACACCCTCGGCACCACGCGAGCCACCTTCGGCATCGACTATCTGTGGGATGGGGTGTCCATCGAACCCGTGGTCATCGGCCTGTTCGCGATCCCGGAGATCGCGGACCTAGTCGTCTCAAACCTGCCGGTGGCCAAGGACCGGATGCAGGAGATGCTCAAGGAGGGCAAGAAGGACACCTACAAGGGGATGCGCGCGGCGCTGGCGCACAAGTGGCTGGTGGCCCGCTCGGCCCTGATAGGCGTATTCATCGGTGCCATGCCCGGCCTGGGCCCCACACCCGCCCACTGGATCGCCTATGCGCAGGCACGCCAGACTGAGAAGGGCGCACGCGAGACCTTCGGCACAGGCGACATTCGCGGCGTCATCGCCCCTGAATCGTCGAACAACGCCACCGACGGCGGCGTTCTCATGCCCACTCTGCTCTTCTCCATCCCCGGTTCGGCGCCCATGGCCCTTGTTCTGGCCTTCCTGGTACTGGTAGGTATTCAGCCCGGACCGCAGATGGTAGGCGAGCATCTGGACCTGACCATGGCCATGATCTATTCCATCGTCTTGGGCAACATCATCGTAGTGCCCATCGTCCTTCAGTTCGCACCGCTGCTTACCAAGGTAGCCGCTGTACCGCCCCAGGCGCTAGCGCCGGTGGTCATCGGCGTGGTGACCATCGCCGCCTACCAAGCCACTAACTCCCTGGGTGGGCTTGTGATGGTGGCGGCCTTCGCCGTGCTGGGCACCTTCATGAAGGCGTACGGGTGGCCCCGGCCGCCAATCCTCATCGCCATCGTGCTGGCCGCCCCATTGGAGAAGTACATGTCCATCGCGCTCCAGACCTATGGGGTGAAGATGGTCTTCCAGCCAGCCTTCCTGATCATCATGGTGCTTGTGGCCCTGGGCGTGTGGCTCTCACTGCGGGTTCAGAAGGGCACCAAGGCTACGGAGAACGCTTCGGAAGAGGTTATCGATCACCTACACGATGCAGAGGGAGGCCGCTGATGAGCACACAGCCCACCGGTGACAACAAGGAGCGCAACGTCTCCTGGTTCACCCCGGAGATCGCTGGTGAGGTAGTTCTCCTGCTATTCGTGCTAATCCTGATGATTGCCTTCGCACACGATGCCTACGGCCTCATCTCGGACCGCGGCTACGCCCGGGCGGAGGGTGGCGTAGTGCTGCCCATCCTCACCATAGGCTTTGGCCTGCCTTTCTTCATCCTGCGTGCGCGCACCGTCATCACCCGCAAGAAGCGGTTGGAGAAGGGTATGATCATGGACCTGGGCTTCCGGGTGGGCGAGGATCCCGCCGGGGAGCGCCGGCGCGCCGTGAACTACGTCGTGAGCATCGCGGCGCTGTTCGCCGGCATCTGGCTCATCGGCTTCCACATCGCCATCCCCGTCTGGGTCACCCTCCTGCTGCGGCGTAACGCCAACGCATCGTGGCTCTCCATCGCCATCATATGCGTCATCTTCCTGGTCTTTCTGTTCGGCGTGATGGACTACATCATCGACACGCCGTGGGATGTGCCTATGCTGTTCAATCTGGTGGGCCTGGACTACTTCCCCGGCGAGTTTCCCACCCGCAACTTCTAGCCCACCAGCACCACTCCGGATCAGAGGGGCGGCGCATAGCGCCGCCCCTCTTTCGCTATGTAGCCAGCCTTGCGGACCGGTGCTAGACTCGGCCCGCGCCGCCCGGCGGCGACGAATGGAGGAGGGACGCAACATGGCCACGGCGAAACGGCCCCGCGTCGCCTATGACGACCTGCGCGGATACCTGCATCTGCTGGAGCAGAACGGCCTACTCACCCACGTGAAGGCCGAGGTGGACCCCACCGGGGAGCTCGGCGCCATCTGCTACCGCTCGCTGGTGCGTAACGGCCCCGGCCTCATGTTCGAGAACGTCAAGGGCTACCCCGGTATGCCGTTGGTGGCCAACGTGATGTACACCGAGGCCCAGCTCGCGCTGGCGCTCAACGGCGACCCCGATTGGGCCACGCTCTCCGACCAGATCCAGGACGGCATGCGTAACCGCCTAGCCTCCAAGACCGTGCCCACGGGCCCGGTGAAGGAAGTGAAGGTGTTCGGGGAAGATGTGGACATCGACGCCTTCCCCACGCCCCTCTGGCATGAGGAAGACGGCGGGCGTTACATCGGCACCACTGCCGGGTTCGTCACCCGCGACCCCAAGACCGGTGCGCTGAACATGGGCCAGTACCGCTCCATGATCATCGACAAGAACACAACCACGGTGGAGATCATGGGCGACTGGGCCGTGGGGGCCAAGCCCCCGGCCGGCTCAAACTACGGCGGCGTGGGCGACCGCAACGGCGCCACCCACGTGCTGGAGAACGAGGCCGCTGGCCGGCCCACCCCCTGCGCCATCGTGCTGGGCATGGACCCGCTGCTGGTGCTCTCCGCTGGCACCGCCGTCCCTGCGGACGCCAACGGCATGGCCGAGTACGAGGCCGCCGGAGCCTGGGCGGGGCGGCCGGTGGACCTGGTCAAGTGCGAGACCTCCGACCTGCTGGTCCCGGCCAACGCCGAGATCATCCTGGAGGGCGAAGTGGTGCCGGGCGAGCGCGTCAACGACGGGCCGCACGGGGAGTCCACGGGCTTCTACAACCAGCACCCCTCCACCTTCAAGGTGCGCATCAAGGCAATCACCCACCGCAAGAACCCCATCTCCTTCGGTCTGATCTGCGGGCGCATCGAGGACTACCCACGCCCTCTGATGCGCTCCAACACCCTGCTGAACACCCTGGTGTCCAAGTCGGGGCTTACCAACATCCAGGAGGTGTTCTTCCCCGATGCCGGACGCTCGGGCTTCCTCATCATCCGGGCGAAGATCACCGGCCCCGAGCAGCCCAAGCAGATCATCGACGCCGCCTACGAGCACATGCGCTACCGCTGGGTGATCGTGGTGGACGAGGACTGCGATGTGCGCGACTGGAACGACGTGCTCTGGCGCGTCATCTCCAGCGTGGACCCCAACAAACACGTGTTCCTGGGCCGCGAGTACACCTACCCCGTTCCCCACTCGGACGCCGTGGAGTTCGTCCCGCCCACCCAGGGTATGGCCATCGACGCGACCTTCGGTTACAAGCAATACAAGCACCCCATGCCCGGCATTGCCAAGCCATCCATGAAGATGACTGAGCACATCACCCGCCGCTGGAAGGAGCTGGGCCTCTCCTAGGCCCCGCCCCCACCCGCATCACCCACAGGAGCGAGCAATGACCACCGCCAAGCAGCGCAAGTCCGTCGGCTACAACTCCATGCGCGAGTACATGGACATCCTGGCCAAGAACGGGCTGCTCAAGCACATCAGCGCCCCCGTTGAGCTGGACTACGAGGTGGGCGCCATCTCCTACCGGGACCTGATCCGCAATGGCCCCGGCCTGATCTTCGACAACATTCGGGGCTACGAGGGCGTGCCCCTGGTGACCAACATCATGTACTCCCTGGAGCAGCTGGCCCTCGCGTTCAACGCCGAGCGCGACTGGGTGAAGCTGGAGGAAATCGTCCACTGGGGCATGAAGAACCGCATGCCCGCCAAGGTGGTCAAGGACGCCCCCGTCCAGGAGGTGAAGATCACCGGCGAGGACGTGGACGTGTTCAAGTTCCCCACCCCGCTCTGGCACGAGCTGGACGGCGGGCGCTACATCGCCACCACCGCCGGGGTCATCACCAAGGACCCCAAGACCGGCGCCCACAACATGGGCCAGTACCGCTCGATGATCATCGACCGCAACCACATCACCGTGAAGATCCAGGGCGACTTCAAGGTGGGCGCTCCCCCACCCGCGGGCTCCAACTACGGCGGCGCCGGTGACCGCTCCGGCGCGGTGCACGTGCTGGAGAACGAGGCCAAGGGCCTCAACACCCCGTGCGCGGTGGCCCTGGGCATGGACCCGCTGCTGGTGCTGGCGGCTGGCACCGCGGTTCCCGAGGACGAGAAGGGCCTGGCCGAGTACGACGCCGCAGGGGCGTGGGCCGGGCGACCGGTGGAGCTGGTTAAGTGCGAGACGGTGGACCTGCTAGTCCCCGCCCAGGCTGAGATCATCCTGGAGGGTGAGATCGTTGCGGGCGAGCGCCACTACGACGGCCCCCACGGGGAGAGCTCCGGGTTCTACAACAAGAACTACGAGGTGTTCGTGATGCGCATCGACGCCATCACGCACCGCACCAATCCCTACTCCTACGGCCTCATCTGCGGGCGCATCGAGGACTACCCTCGCCCGCTGATGCGCTCCGGCTCCATCCTGGACACCCTGGTGCGCAAGACCGGATACAAGAACATCAAGGAAGTCTACTTCCCTGACGCCGGCGCCAAGGGCGTCATTATCATCCGGGCCAAGATCGAGTCGGCCGAGCAGCCGCTCAAGATCCTGCAGGACGCCTGGGAGCACCTGGGCTACCGGTGGGTCATCGTGGTGGACGAGGACGCCGACGTACACGACTGGAACGACATCTGGTGGCGCATCGTCTCCTTCGCCGACCCGGAGAAGCAGGTGGTCCTGGGCAAGGAGCTCCCTCGCCCGCTGGGCCGCCCCGGCGAGATGGACTTCATCCCGCCCAAGCGCGGCATCGGCATCGACGCCACCCGTGACCACAAGGTGGCCGAGTACCCGTTCCCGCCGGCCTCCAAGCCCACCATGGAGATACTCAACAAGGTGGGCCAGCGCTGGCCTGAGCTGGGCCTCTAGCCCTCCCCTGCACCCCTAGGGCACGGCCCGTCCTGCGCACGCAGGGCGGGCCGTGCCGCCCCAGGAGTCCCCCCGCATGAAGAGGATCATCGTCGGCTTCTCCGGCTCCTCAGCGCCCATCTACGGCATCCGCACCCTCATGGCCCTTCGCGATGCGCCGGACGTGGAGACGCACCTGGTGCTCTCCGAGGGCGCGCACCTATCCATCCGCTACGAGGCGCCAGACTGGTCCATCGACGACATCAAGTCGCTGGCCGACGTGTGCTACGAACCGCGCAACCTGGCAGCGTCGGTCTCTTCCGGCTCCTTCAAGACCGACGGGATGGCCGTGGTGCCCTGCTCCATGAAGACCCTCGCCGCCATCGCTCACTCCTACAACGCCGACCTCATCACCCGCGCCGCCGACGTGTGCCTCAAGGAGCGCCGCCCACTGGTGGTGGTGGCACGCGAGACGCCCCTGCACCGTGGACACCTGCTGAACATGCTGGCGGTCACTGATATGGGGGGCATCATCCTGCCGCCCATCCCCGGCTTCTACTCGCGCCCGCAGACGGTGGAGGAGATCGTGGACCACACCGTTGGCAAGGTGCTGGACCTGCTCAACGTGGAGCATGACCTGTACCGGCGCTGGGCGGGCGAGGACCCCTCCCAGCCCTAGAACAGTTCCCTACCCGCAGGAGGTGCATCGTGTCGCAGGAATTGGGCCCGCAGTTGCCCGGCGACCTGTACCGCATCCTGGCGGACGAGCCGCCCGAGACCCAGCGCGGGCGCGCCATCACACTGCTCACCGTGGACCCGGCGGGCTACGCCCACCCTGCCCTGCTCTCCTACCGCGAGGTGGGCGCGCGCGATGCCCAGACGCTGCGCCTGGTGGTGTACGCAGGCTCCAACACCACGGGCAATCTGCGTGCCAACGGGCATGCCACGCTGGCCTTCGTGGACGAGCGGTTCGTCTACTACGTGAAGGGCACCGCCACCGAGATACCGGCGCACCGGGCAGGCGCAGACGCCCACTTCGCCACCTTCGACATCGGCGTCCAAAGTGTGCTGGCCGACGCGCCGCGCGCCGATGAGGCGGGCGCACACCTGGTCAGTGGCATCACCTTCCGGGGTCTCAATTAGAAAAACCGACCAGCCGGTCTTTATCTCTCCGACAGGCTACCGCCTGTTAGAGCGTCTTCTCGTTCACTCGCCGCACGGCCTCCACCCCGTTCAGGTGCACCACCGTGGTGAGCTTTACCGCCCCCCGCAGCGTGTTGTGCACGTAGCAGAAGGCCTCGGCCTCCTCGGCCAGCGCCGCCAGCTGCGCGGGGGTGATGGTGCCCTCGGTGTGTATCTCCTGGGCGATGTGCTCGAAGCCCCCGCCCACGTCCCGGCGCGAGTCGCCGCGTATCGTCGAGCCGGTGAAGCGGATGTCCAGCCCCTCGGCGATGGCGATCTTCCGGTATTGGGTGAGCAGGCATGCCCCGGCCCCGGCCAGGAAGTGGGCCAGCGGCCCCGCCCCTGCCCCGTTGCCGCCACGCGACTCCGGCTCATCGATGGTCATGCTCACGCCCGGCTCGCGGGGGTTCTCCACGCCCATGGCAAGGCCGGGGAGCAGGGTGAACTCCTGACGGTTGACGCCCCGGATGCGCTCCGGGTCACGCAGTGCCCGGCGTTCCACCACACCTTTGCGTATTTGGGCCTCCTGCGCAGGGTCGAGCCGCTTGCCGGTGCGCTCTGTCGCCATGACCACCTCCTCAGGAACCCTGTTTGGGGCCGTGTGGGCATCCTAGCAGCCTCAAATGCGCTCTGGCGCGCGCGGGCGCGCGCGTTGACAGCCCCCCGCCCCTGCGCTAGCGTCCGCGCATTCGGGGCCCTGGCCCCAGCGGAGGTGCGGCGATGGTCATCGCGTGGGATGCCGACGGCCACGTGGACGAGTGGGAAGGTACGTTTGCGGACGCGTACCTGGAACCCAAGTTCCGGGACAAGCGCCCCACCGTGGTGAACGCGGATGATAAGGGCACCTACTTTACCTGGGAGATACCGGGGCGCGGGCGCTTCCGGGTGGGCTCGTCCCCCTCCTCCAAGGGGAACCGCAACGCCCAGGAGAACGAGCGACTGGCCAACTGGCGCGGGAGCATGGAGAGCGGCGAGTTCCGCTCCGCCGCCGCCCGGGCCAAGGTGCTGGACGCCGAGGAGACCGGGGTGCAGGTGAACTACCCCACCCTGCTCCTGGCCCACCCCCTCACCCCCAACACGGCGCTGAATCAGGCGCTCACCCGCGCCTACAACAACTGGATCGCCGACATCTCCAACCAGGACGCCGACCGGTTCAAGTGGGTGACGGTCATCGACCCCACCGACCCGGCCGAGGCGGCCCGTGAGATAGTGCGCACCAAGGAGATGGGCTCGGTGGGCGTGATGGTGGCGGGCACCTACGGCTCGCGTGCCATCGCTGACCCGTTCTTCGAGCCCATCTGGGCCGCGGCCCAGGAGACGGGTTTGCCCCTGGCGGTGCACCCGTGTTTCGGCTCCCAGGGGCTGGCGGACGACTACGCCATATACGGGGCGAACCAGTTCCACCTCTCCGTGCTCATCGGCTTCCGCTCCGTGCTCTCCTCCAACGTGCTGGACCGCTTCCCCGACGTGCGCGTGGGCTTCCTGGAGACGGGCTGCACCTGGCTCGACTTCGCCGCCGAGCAGGTGGATCTGATCGTCCACGACGCCAAATTCCGCGACGAGCGCGGGGCCGCGCGCGCCGAGCACAAGGCGCGTATCGCCAAGGGCCTGCCCGAGAGGAGCGTAGACGACTACATCAAGGCCGGCCGCGTATTCGTTGGCTTCGAGGTGGACGAGGAGATGGTGCCCTACGTGCTGGACCGGTGGGGTGAGGACTGCTGGCTGTACGCATCGGACATCCCCCACGGGCACCGCATCCTCTCGGCGCCACAGCAGTTCATGGGGCGCACGGACGTCTCCGCCCAGGCCAAGCGCAAGCTGCTCATCGACAACACCGCCCGCTTCTACGGGCTGCCTATCCCGGCGAAGGTCTAGCACCCCGCGCGCGAGCGCCACAGGAGGCCCCATGCGGCTCAAGGAGCAGGTAATCATCATCACCGGCGCAGCCCGCCACCTGGGGCAGGCCTACGCCGTGCGGTTCGCCCAGGAGGGCGCGAAGCTCGCCATCGCCGACGTGGGCGACTGCTCCGAGACCGCCAAGGCCTGCGAGGCGGCCGGGGCCGAGGTGCTGGTCCAACGCACCGACGTGACCAGCCAGGAGCAGACTGAAGCGCTTGCCAGGGCAACGGTGGAGCGGTTCGGGCGCATCGACGGACTATTGAACAACGCCGGGCTCATGACCCAGATCACCGGCCCCGCATTCATGGACGTGGACCCGGCCTGGTGGGACAAGGTGCATGCCGTGAACGTGAAGGGCACCTACCTGATGACCCGCGCCGTCTTCCCGTACATGCGCGAGCAGCGATCCGGGAAGATCGTAAACATCGGCTCGACTACGATGCTGCGCACCTCAAACACGCCGACCTCGTCGGCCCCACACTACGTCTCCTCCAAGGGCGCGGTGATGGCCTTCACGCGCTCGGTGTGTCGCGAATTCGGCCTCTACAACATCAACATCAACACCCTGGCCCCCGGTGGAACTGACCAGGAGGTGGGCCGCCCCGCGGACAAGGCGACACCCGAGGAGAGCCGGGCGTTTGGACGGCGAGGCGTGCCGGAGGACCTGACGGGCACCGCCGTGTTCCTCTTTTCCAAGGACGCCGACTTCATCACCGGCCAGTTGATCGCGGTGAACGGGGGTAAGGAGACCGTCTAGACCTCCCCTACGCAGATGAACGAAGAGACCCCCGGCGCATGCCAGGGGCCTCTTGATTAACAGGCTCTTGACCCAGGGCTACTAGGCCTTGGAGGTCATGTGCTCTTCGATGCGGCGCATCAGGTCGTTGATCTGACTGATGGTCGAGCCGTACCGGTCCCCGTCGTCGAGCCAGAGTCCCTTGTGGTAGTTGTTCCGGAAGTTTCCCGCTGTGGTCGCCTCCTGACCCTTGCCCAGCCGCTCCTCCCACGAACCGCCGTGGATCAGCTCTGGCATGGCGGCGGGGTCCCGGAAGGTATTCATTGGATCGCCGCCATCCTCAACGATACGCATCTGCTGTTCGAACTGGCGACGCATGAGAATGATGGGCACATCGGTGCGGCCTAACTTCTCCGTGTTTCGATTGGTAATGGCCCCCTGCGACCACCAGGCGATGGCATCCTGGGCAATCACGTAGTCCAGGATGGGTCGACCATTGGCATCCAGGGCAGGGGTTACGTAATAGGGGATGATCTCCTGCTTTGGCACTTCGACCGCCTGGGGCGAGAGGTAGCACCCGTAGGCGATGTGGTAAGTGTGCTCATCGTCAATGGGCACGCGGATTTGAAACTCTTGGCGCACCTGATGCGGGCCACCGGTCTGGGTAAAGAATGGGAACACTACGGTGGAGTGGCGAGCGGTGTGATCCTTGTCCGCGCCAAGTTCTCTAGAGTAGTCGATACCCTTCTCCATCCCATACTTAGTGGGACGGGCCCAGATGGACTTAATACCCACGCCAGACTTGATCCGGTTCATTATCGTGTGCTGGGGCTTGTCGGCCTGCCGCTCCTCGACGCGCCCCATCTTCTCGAGTGAGTACTTGAACAACTCGCCGTGAACGTAGACAGAGTGAGCCGGGTCACCAGTGTTCTCGTGGCATTGGAGCCAGTTGCAAGGAATCTCGCAGATCCCAATCTGGCGCATAGCGTTGGGGAACACGAACAGATCCCACGGCGCCAGCAGCGGGGCGGGCGCCGGGCCCATGTAGGCCCAAACCAACCCTCCCATCTCCTGGACCGGGTAGCCAGTAATCTTAATCTTGTCCTTAAACGTCGAGTCCTTAGACTCCAGTGGGGTGTCGATGCACTGACCTGTAGGATCCATCATCCACCCATGGTAGGGGCAGCGTAGACCGTCCTCGTTTGGAATGCCGTACTCCAGGCCCGCATTTCGGTGGGGGCAACGATCGCCGATGAGCCCAAGCTCCCCCTTGAGGGTGCGGAAGAGCACCAGGTCCTCGCCCAGGATCCGCACCTTGAGCACCGGGTCCTCTAACAGCATGGCGAAGGGCCGGATAGGCACCCAGTAGCGGCGCATCAACTCCCCCATGGGAGTGCCCTTGCCAACCCGGGTCAGTCGCTCGTTCGCTTCGACGCTGAGCATGCCTGCCTCCTTGATGCCCCTGCGGGGCCCTAGCGCGCGGATGCCGAGTCGGCGTTGTCGCCCGGCCCGGCGTAGCTGACGATCTCATAGTCCGTGCAGTCCGCCTCGGTGCCCACCTGGGCCTCATCGAAGGGGCTCTCCATGTAGCGCACCCGCACCGTGCGCCCGTCGGCGGAGGGCTTGACCACCTCCACCACTGAGCCGTCCTCCAGCCAGAGCACCGAACCCTTGGCCAACGCACCGATATCCACGGCCTGCCTCCTGGGCGCGGGGAGCGCCACGGGGTGTGGAGCCGAATCTAGCGCGCTGGGGAGGGCGAGTCAATCGCCCCCGCGCGCCCCCGCACAAGCGCACACGCGAACGGCCCCCCACTGCGGGGGCCCGTTGATGTGGTGCGGTGACTCGTCCGGCGCGATTCAGGCCGCTGCCGCACGGGAGCGCGTGGCGCGCTTACAGGGAACGGGCGGTGCCTCGGCGGGGGGCTCCACCTCACGGATGGGGGCGGCAGCCTCGTCCAGGTGCGGGGCCGCGGCGCGGAAGCGCAGGGCCTCGGTGTACAGATGCTGGGCCTCCAGCTCCTCGTTGAATGAGGCCGTAAGCATGGCCCGGATGTCCGCGCCTGCAGCCCGCTCGTTGGTGCGCTCGCTCATGATGCCCCCCGCAGCGGTTCACTTCCCCGTGACCGCCGCTCCTGCGACACCCATGCTACGAGGCGAAGGTTGATTGGGCGCGATGGAGCGCCATCAACCGGGTTGGGGGTTTCCCCTCAGCCCTGGCGCATCCGAGATACCCAGAAGGCCAACGCACCGCCCAGCACCAACACACCGGCGGCGATGAGCACCCCCAGCACCGCCGTGCTGGAGCCTCCGCCCTGCTCCTGAGTCAGGGGGGCTGCCAGGGCAGGCGCCGCTAGCAGCAGCCAGGCGCACGAGGCGCACAGGGCGGCCAACGGCATACGGGCGGGCAGGCGCATCGTCTAGCGACGGTCCTTGCGGCGGCCGAAGCCGAAGCGGCGCAGGAAGCCCGGCAGCTCCACCACCGGCTCCTGGGGAGGCGCGTCCTCATCGGCTGCGTCCAGGGGCTCGTTGATGGACTGGCTGACCATCTGCTCGAGCGTCTGCTCGAACAACTCTTCGCCCGCCTGCAGGCCCGTGGCCACCACGGTAATGCGGACCTCGTCCTCCATCCGCTCGTCGGTGACCATGCCGAAGATGATGTTTGCCTCGGGGTCGACCTGACGGGAGATGAAGTTGGCCGCCTTGTGCACCTCAGACAGGGTCATGTCGTGCCCGCCCGTGATGTTCAGCAGCACCCGCGTCGCGCCCTCCACCGGGGCGTCCAGCAACGGGCTGGCCAGGGCCACCTTGGCGGCCTCCACGGCTCGGTTCTCGCCGCGAGCGGTGCCGATGGCCATCCATGCCGGGCCCGCGCCTTTCATCACGGTGCGCACGTCGGCGAAGTCCAGGTTGATTTCGCCGGGCACCGTCACCAGGTCGGTGATGGACTGCACACCCTGGCGTAGTACGTCGTCGGCCAGGCGGAAGGCGTTCTCCGCCGTCATCGCCATGTCGGAGATGGAAGAGAGCCGGTCGTTGGGGATGATGATGAGGGTATCCACGTGCTCGCGCATGCGCAGGATGCCCTCCTCCGCCTGCCGGGCGCGCCGGCGCCCCTCGAAGTTGAAGGGTTTGGTGACGGCGGCGATGGTGAGCGCCCCCGCCGCCTGGGCGACCTCTGCGATGACGGGCGCGGCGCCGGTGCCCGTACCGCCGCCCATGCCGCAGGCAATGAACACCATGTCGGTCCCCGCCAGCAGCTCCTGCAGATCCTCGCGGGACTCCTCGGCCGACTCGCGGCCGATCTCCGGGTTGCCGCCCACGCCGAGGCCACGGGTGAGCCTGTCGCCGATACGCAGCTTGGTCGGCACGTCGATGTGCAGCAGGTGCTGCGCGTCGGTGTTCACCGCCACGTACTCGATGCCGGACAGGCGCTGGCGGTACATGCGGGCAACGGCGTTGGAACCGCCGCCCCCCACACCGATGACCTTGATACGCACCTGACCGATGGGCTGTTCGTAATTCTGGGCCACTGGAGCCTCCCGCCTGGGGGCCTGTGCCGGGGGCACCGGCCGCTCGGCCACGGGCTTGTCTTCCTCTTCCTCCGTCGCTTCCACCGCCTGAGCCGGGGCA
>JAYNIL010000007.1:0-15528 GCA_038109085.1 Chloroflexota bacterium | reverse complement strand
AGCACGCGCATCAGCCGCACCCAGATTGCCGTGGAAACCTCGGAGGGCTTCAGCAGACCCTGCTCCAGCAGCAGCAGGCGCTCCATGGGCAGGCCCAGGGCCGTGGACAGCTCGGCGACGGAGTGGCCGGAGCGGTAGCGCAGGTGGCGCAGGTAGGAGCCGAAGTTGCGCATCTCCTCGGGCACCTCGCCCTTCTGCACCGCCCAGCGCTCGGCTGCATCCGAGGCGAAGCGCACCCACGCGCCCCGCCCGATGCCCAGACCCTCGTACTGCTCGCTCATGCGCCCTCCTTGGTGGAGAAGCCCGCGACCAGGACCTCCACCTCCCGCCGGTCCAGCCCCGCCTGCTCGCAGAAGAGCTGGAAGCGGTCACGGGCGCGGTTCAGCCGCATGATGATGGCGCGCTCGTTTGGCGCGTCCAGCATCACCGCCATCTCGTCCGGGCTCCGGTTCAGGAGGAAGCGCACCCGCAGCGCGAAGGCATCGCGAGCAAACTCCTGCTCGAAGCGCGCCCACAGCTCCGGCTGGGCCTCGAACACCGATATCATCGGCGCCGCCGATTCATCGACCGCAGGAGCGGCGGGCGGCGTGAGCCGCGAGCGCTCTGCCTCTGCAGCTTGGGCGTCGGCCCAGGCCTTCTGGAACGAGGCCTCGACGCTCTTGGCGAACAAGGAAACGATGGACTGGCGTCCGCGTTGGGCGGGAACCGCCACCAGCAGCTGCACCAGCGCATCAGCCACTGCGTCGTCCCGGAAGCGCTCCGGCACCTCGCCCGCGCCCCACTCACCGGGCTCGTCGTACATGCGCCCCGCCAGCTCCGCCGCCAGGTTGCGCGCCTCCCGTAAGTTCGCATCGGAAAGGCCGAATGCAGACGAGGTATCCGTCAGGTCGCGGAACACCACCTGCAAGCGCTTGACCAACTCCTCAGGGGAGCTGAAGTTGGGGTTGGAGACCATGGGTCAGACACCTTCGTGCGATCGGATCAGATTCTACAAGAAATCCAGCACGCCAGAAGCGTTTCGGCCTCCGCCGAAAGGCCGGTTTGCGCCATTCCAAGGGCGCTTGGCCCCGGCTTCTGCCGGTATGCTAGCATGGGCGCGCTCAGCGGACCCTCCTCACAGGGCGTGTTATGACCACCCAGAAGAAGACCACAGAGCGACTGGACGAACTCCAGCGCCGTAAGCAGGAAACCCTCTCATCCGGTGGTACGGCGCGGGTGGATCAGCAGCATGCCAAGGGCAAGCTGACCGCCCGCGAGCGCATCGCGTTGCTCATGGACCCGGGCACCTTCGAGGAGGTGGACTCCTTCGTCACCCACCGCTCCCACTCCTTCGGGACGGGCGACAAGAAGTTCCCCGGCGACTCGGTGGTGACCGGCTACGGCAAGATCAACGGGCGCACCGCCTACGTCTACTCCCAGGACTTCACCGTCTTCGGGGGCTCCCTCTCCGAGGTGACGGCAGAGAAGATTTGCAAGGTCATGGACATGGCCATGCGCAACGGCGCCCCGGTGATCGGCATCGCCGACTCGGGCGGCGCGCGCATCCAGGAGGGTGTGGTCTCTCTCTCTGGCTACGGTGAGATCTTCATGCGCAACACGCTGGCCTCCGGGGTGGTGCCGCAGATATCGGCCATCCTGGGCCCCTCCGCTGGCGGGGCGGTCTACTCCCCCGCCATCACCGACTTCACCCTCATGGTGCGAGGCATCTCCCAGATGTTCATCACCGGCCCTGAGGTGGTCAAATCCGTGACCGGCGAGAGCCTCACCCACGAGGAACTGGGCGGCGCGGACACCCACGCCAGCCTCTCCGGGGTCTCCCACTTCACCCTCGATTCCGAGGAGGAGTGCATGGAGACGATCCGGCACCTCCTCTCCTATCTGCCGCTTAACAACCTCGACGACCCGCCCATGGGTGACCAGGACGACGACCCCGACCGGCTGGAGCCCGCGCTGCGCGATGTGGTGCCGGACGACTCCAACCGCGCCTACGACATGATGAACGTCATCGAGCGCGTGCTGGACCACGGCGAGTTCCTCAATGTGCAGCGCGACTTCGCCCCCAACGTGCTGGTGGGCTTCGGGCGCATGCACGGGCGCCCCGTGGGCATTGTGGCCCAGCAGCCGGCCTACCTTGCGGGCGTCATCGACATCCACGCCTCGGTTAAGGCAGCGCGCTTCGTGCGCTTCTGCGATGCCTTCAACATCCCCATCATCACCTTCGTGGACGTGCCGGGGTACATGCCGGGCAAGGACCAGGAGCACCGGGGCATCATCCGCCACGGCGCCAAGCTGCTGTACGCCTACGCCGAGGCCACAGTGCCCAAGATCACCGTGGTCACCCGCAAGGCCTACGGCGGCGCCTACGTGGTCATGGGCTCCAAGCACCTGCGCTCGGATATCAACCTGGCCTGGCCCACGGCGGAAATCGCCGTCATGGGGCCGGACGCGGCGGTGAACATCATCCACCGCCGCCGACTGGCCGAGGCCGAGAACCCCGAGGCGCTGCGGGCCGAGCTCATCACCCAGTACCGCGAGTCCTTCGCCAACCCCTACCAGGCTGCCGAGCGCGGCTTCGTGGACGATGTGATCGACCCGGCGGAGACCCGGGTCAAGATCATCCGGGCCTTGGACGCGCTCCAGAACAAGCGCGACACCCTCCCACCCAAGAAGCACGGGAACATCCCCCTCTAGGGGCAGGAGCACTGCCGGTGCGATTCCGCGTCATCCACGAGGTCCTCTTCTCCGTAGAGTTGGAGGCCGCGTCCGAAGCCGAGGCCGCCGAGGCTGCCGAGGACCTGGAATACGCAGACTGGCATCGTGCCACCGTGGTGCGCGAGCAGGTGGTTCCGCTGCTTGAGGAACCCCGCAACCCCTCTCCCAGCATCTAGAGCCCGTGTTGCCCCGCCCCTAGCCCACACCTATAATGGCGCGCGCCGCGCACGCGCGGGTTTGCCCTTGCCACGCGCACCTCGGCCCCGCACCAATTCGGCAGAACCACCTAATCGGCCCGGCCCACGGGCCCCGGCTCCACGGCGCGAAGCACCGGAGCCCAGGGAGAGGGATACAGCACATGCTCGATCTGATGAAAGTCGCACGGACGGAGGCCGACGGGGGTGACCTGCTCGGCTTGTTCTCCAGCCTGTACCAGCCCACGGACGTGCGGCCGGTGGGCTACCCCGACGCCATCGTCTGGCAGGGCGGCAACTTCACCGGGGACGTGAAGCCCATCGCCCACTCCCTCACCGATGCCTTTGCCCTGCTGGGCACGGTGATGGCGGTGGACGTACTGGGCCTGCCCTTCTACGCCGTGCCAATGTGGTCTCAGCTGCGGCACGACCGCAAGCTGGAACCTCTGAGCTGGTTCGGCAACATGCCGGTGACCTCCATCAAGTGGTCCACCGCGGGTGACGCTTACGTCAACGACGGCAAGGGCGGCAAGGTGGTGGTGATGGGCAAGTCCGGCAACGCGCCTCTGCGCACGCAGGCCGGCGTGTACTGCAACGTGCGCCCCTACGGAGTGACCACGGTGGTGCGCTGCATGCCGTGCCTGCCCTACTCGCAGAACCAGAAGGCGTTCACGGTGAGCGCTGACTCCGGCATCGTCCACTCGGAGATGAACACACCCGGCGTGCAGATGGCCTACTCCTGCCGCCTGTTCCTCAAGATGGTCCACGAGACCACCAAGTTCGGCCGCGTGGCCATGAAGCCGACCCAGGCGCAAGAGGACGGCATCAACGCCGGGCTGCTGACCTGGCTGCTCAAGGACACCAAGTTCACCATCGGCCGCAAGTGGGCGGTGGACGCCTACGACGAGCACAAGACGAACATCGACAAGATCATCGCCCTGCTCCCCGCCGACTTCAAGGACGGCATGAGCGAGTGGAGCGGGCAGATCGAGCAGCACATCTCCGACACCAACTACGGCCTGCTGGTGTGGGACCTGATCGAGAAGCGCGATAACATCGTCCTGGCCACGGACCTAGACGGTGACCGCCTCACCGACCTGCTGGCCGACATCTCCGACCCGCTGCGCCGCTTCGGCCAGCTGGTCATCGACCACGTTGGTGGCAATGCCAAGATGGACACCGCGATGTGGAACGAGATGGGCTACACCACCGGCAACGGGCGCGACATGACCTCGGTGATGTACCGCATGTCCGGCCCGCCGATCCACGAGCAGACCCTCGGCTCGGCCGACGCCATGCTGCTGCGCCTGCTGGACGGCGACGAGTCCATGGGCGGCACCAAGAGCCCGTACGACCCGCGCATCCACTTCGTGCTGATCCGCGACGCGTACCTGGACGCCAACCCCGGCAACGCCAAGCTCAAGAAGTGGCTGGACGACGCGCTGGGCGCTTTTGACAAGGTCTACTCGGGCAAGCGCCCCGGCTTCCTGGAGGGCTACATGTCCCTCAAGGCCGCCATCAAACCCTGGGGCGCTTAGCCTCAGGCCAACGGCACTACACGAATAAGCAGGCGGGCCGCGCCTTCCGGCACGGCCCCCGGGACAAGGAGCAGCAGAGCAGATGCGAAAGAAGGTAACGGTCGTCGGAGCGGGCAACGTCGGCGCCACCACGGCACAACGGCTCTTCGAGCGCGGCTACATGGATGTGGTGCTGGTGGACGTGGTGGAGGATATGCCTCAGGGCAAGGCCCTGGACATCGCCGAGTCGGGCCCGGTGCTGGGGGTGGACGCGTCCATCACCGGCTCCAACGGCTACGAGGCGTCCGCCAACTCCGACCTGGTGGTCATCACCGCGGGCATCGCCCGCAAGCCCGGCATGAGCAGGGACGACCTGCTGCTGACCAACATGAAGATCATGGGCTCGGTGGTCGAGCAGGTGGCCAAGCACTCCCCCAACGCCACACTCATCGTGGTCTCCAACCCGCTGGACGCCATGGTGCAGCACGCCTACAAGGTATCCGGCTTCCCCAAGAACCGGGTGGTGGGCATGGCTGGCGTGCTGGACACAGCCCGTTTCCGCACGTTCCTGGCGCAGGAGTTGAACGTTTCCGTGAAGGACGTTCAGGCCTACGTGCTGGGCGGCCACGGCGACCAGATGGTGCCGCTGACCCACTACACCACCATCGGCGGCGTGCCCATCGCCGACCTACTGTCCAAGGAGGCGCTGGAGCGCATCGTCAAGCGCACCCAGGGCGGCGGCGGTGAGATCGTCGCGCTGCTGAAGACGGGTTCGGCGTTCTACGCCCCCTCCGCCGCCGTGGCGGAGATGGTGGACGCCATCCTGCTGGACCAGAAGCGCCAGCTCCCCTGCGCAGCCCTGCTGGAGGGCGAGTACGGCATCAAGGGGCTGTACATGGGCGTCCCGGTCATCCTGGGCGCCGGTGGCGTGGAGAAGGTCATCGAGCTCAAGCTCACCAAGGACGAGCAGGCGCTGATGAGCAAGTCCGCCGACGCGGTCCAGGAGCTTATCGACGTGATGGCGAAGGCCTAGTACGGCTCATCCGCCAAGCAGACCGATGGGGAAGGGCCGCCCTGAGGGCGGCCCTTCCTGTATCCTCCACCCAAACCGATCAGTGAGGACGCCGTGAGTTCCGATCGCATCATCCACCTGGAGCCCGTCGACCCGGACGAGCCGCTGGCGCTAACCGACGTGGTCATCGCCCTCTACCTGGAGGACCTGCCCATCCACGGCGAGGACCTGCACGAGGACGATGAGGACGGCCACGAGGGCCATGACCACGAGGGGCATAGGCACAATGGCCACGGCCAGGCTCATGCCCATGAGCACCATGATGACGAGGACGACGGGGAGGACGAGGAGGAACCCCTCTTCGAGCTGGGCCCGCTGTCCGAGGCGGTGGTGGGCGCCTTCGCGCTGGGCTCGGCCATGGGGCTGGAGTACCCGGAGCGCATCTCCACCCTGCTGGAACAGACGCACCCGGGCCAGGTGGGTGGCATCGTCGAGGAGTGCCGCGGCGCCCTCACTGAACTGGTGCAGGGCACGGTGACCAGTGGTGAGGCGCTGGAGGCTGAGGACTTTGTCGAGGAGCTGCTGGAGTCGCTGGCCGAGGATGAGCACGCCGAGGCCGAGGACGCCCAGAACGCCCTCTCCATGGCCTTCGAGTACGGGCTCATCCTGGCGCATGTCCACCGCAATGCCGCCATCTCGGTGCGCAACGCCTTCAATCGCGAGCAGGCCGCCGCCACCGAGGCGTACGAGGCCGAGGAGGCCGGCGCGGAAGCACCGGGCGGGCCCGACCCGTTCCTCTCGCTCCAGGAGCTGGCACGCGAGGTCATGGTGGCCTACGAGACGGACATCGGCTTCGGCCCACGCTAAAGGCCACTCCCCCACCAGAAATGAGAGGGCCCGGCGCGTTGCGCCGGGCCCTTTGTTCGCCCGTGAGGAATCGTGTGCTAGACGCGCACGCTCGCCTTGGCCTCCACGCCCTTGGTAGAGACAACATGCTGGTTCATGCCCAGGTCCTTGGGCGAGAGACCCATGGCCAAACCCACCAGCTGGGGCAGGTGGAGCACCGGCATGCCGATCTTGGCGCCGCGCTGGGCCTGGGCCTTGGGCTGCTGCCCATCCAGGTTCAGGTGGCACAAGGGGCACGGGGTCACCATGCAATCGGCGCCATGCTCCTTGGCGGAGGTGGTGTGGTTGCCCACCATGGCCATGGAGTTGCGCTCGTTGATGAGCATGATGGGGAAGCCGCAGCACTTGGTGCGGCCGGGGAAGTTGACGGGCTCGGCGGAGCACGTCTCGATGATGCGCTCCAGGTAGTTCTCGCGGCCCGGGTTGTCGCCGAAGCCCAACGCATCAGACGGGCGCAGAATGTAGCAGCCGTAGAAGGGGGCGACCTTCAGATCGGCCAGGGGGTTCTTCACCAGCCCCTTAAGGGTGTCCAGGCCCACTTCTTCGACAATGACCCACGCCAGGTGCTTGATGATGACGCGGCCCGTGTACTCCAGCCCCTCGGGCTTGAGCTCCTCGTTCACCTCGGCCAGGTAGTCCGGGTCGTCCAGCAGGCGCTTGTTGGCCTGGGCCATGACGCCCTGGCAGGTGGAGCAGATGTTGAGGATCGTGGTGAGGCCCATGCGCTCGGCCATGGCGAAGGTGCGGGCGTTGAGCGTATCGCCCAGCTTCTGTCCCTTCTCCTGGAGCACGCCCGCGCCGGTGCAGGCCGCGCCCACGATCTCCTCCAACTCGATGCCCAGCTTGCCCGCGATGGCCAGGGTGGAGGTGTACAGCTCCGGAGTTCCACCGCGCGAGACGCAGCCGGGGTAGAAGGCATATTTCATCAGATCGACCCTCCCAGGGGTGTCGGCCAGTGTGGTCTAGAACTTGCGGGCGTGCTTGCCCTCGAGCCGCTTGAAGATGCGGCCGATGGCGTCAGCGCCTTTGAGCTTGTGGTGCAGGGGGCCCGGCAGCGGCATCTTCCCGCGGCGCAGCACCCGGATGGCCAGCGGGATCTCAGCGATAAGCTTGGGCAGGTTGAACTTGCCCCACGAGTCCACCGCCAGCATCGTCTCGTCCAGCCAGCCCGCGCGGGCAACGGAGTTGGCGAAGGAGGCCACGTGGCGCGCGCCGGGGGTGTTGGTCATCCCCTGGTCCATGACGCCCTCGCGCAGCTCCATGATGCGCTCCATGGGGGCCACGCCCTTGGGGCAGACCTCCACGCACATGTTGCAGCGGGTGCAGTCCCACACCCCGCCCGACTCGTTCAGGTTCTGCAGGCGGGTGGCCTGGGCACCATCGCGCGGGTCGGCCACGAACCGGTAGGACTTGGCCAGGGCAGCCGGGCCCAGGAAGTTCTTGTCCACCTCGAGGCTGGTGCAGTCGGACACGCAGGCTCCGCACATGATGCAGCCCATGGGCGTGAGCAGGTTGAGCATAGCCTCGTTGGGGGCGATGTACTCCTCCTCCGGCTCCGGGCCGTCAGGGAGCAGGAAGGGCTCCACCGCCCGCACCTTGCCCCAGAACAGCTGCAGGTCCACCACCAGGTCCTTCACCACCCGCTGGTTGCCCATGGGCTCGATGGTGACGATCTCACCCTCCTTGGCCACGGAGGTGAGGCGCGTCTTGCACGCCAATCGCGCGCGGTCGTTCACGCGCATGGCGCAGGAGCCGCAGATGGACGCGCGGCAGGAGCACCGCAGCGCCAGCGACGGGTCCACGTCCTCGCGCACCCTGATGAGACTGTCGAGCACGGTGAAGTGCTCGGGCACGTCAACCTCGTACTCCTGGAAGGCGTTCGTCGAGGCTTCACCCTCGGTGCTGAACCGCTTGACCCGCAGCTTCGCTCGCATCGTCCTCTCCCGTACCGGGTTGCCGCCCGCGGGGGCGGCGTGATGGGGCCTAGTACACCCGCTTCTGGGGCTCCCAACGGGTCTTCACCACCTCAAGGGTGTCCATCGTCGGGCCGTCCTCGCCTCTGACGGCGGTGGTGTGCTTCATCCAGTTCTCGTCGTCGCGCTCCGGCATGTCCTTGCGGAAGTGGGCGCCGCGCGATTCCTTGCGCAGCAGCCCGCCCGCGCAGATCGTCTCCGCCACCTCGAGCATGTAGCCCAACTCGGTGTGAAAGATGAGGTCCGTGTTGTACACGCTGCCCTTGTGCACGATGGGCAGAGAGGCGTAGCGCGCGCGCAGCTCCTTCACCTTCGCCAGCGCGGTCTGCATGCCCTCCTCGTTGCGAAAGACGGCCAGGTGTTGGTTCATGGTCTGCCCCAGCTCCAGGCGCAGGGCGGCGGTGCGCTCGCCGTTGGCCGGGCGGTCCATCACCGCCTTGATGGCGGCCTCCCGGTCCGACTGCCAGGCGCCAGAGACGGAGAAGTCACCGATGCCCTTGGCGTACTCGGTGGCGGCCTCACCGGCGATCTTACCGAAGACCACCGTCTCCAGCAGCGAGTTGGCACCCAGCCGGTTTCCGCCGTGCACCGACACGCAGGCCGTCTCGCCAGCAGCGAACAGACCCTTGGGGCCCGTCCAGCGGCCCGCGCCGGTCTCGTCCCAACAGCGGGTGGCCACGTCCGTCTTGATGCCGCCCATGATGTAGTGCTGCCCGGGGCGGATCGGCACCGGCTCCTTCACCATGTCCACGCCCGCGAAGTCGTATGCAACCTCGTGGATGTACTTGAGCTTGGTCAGAATCAGCTTCTCGCCCAGGTGGCGGAGGTCCAGCAGCACACAGCCGTTGACTCCACGTCCCTCCTCGATCTCCGTGGCCTCGGAGCGAGAGACCACATCACGAGAGGCGAGCTCCTTCATCTTGGGCGCGTACTTCTCCATGAAGCGCTCGCCCTTGGAGTTGATCAGGTAGGCGCCCTCGCCACGGGCCGCCTCGGTGAGCAGCACTCCGTTCCCTGCCAGGGTGGTGGGGTGGTACTGCACCATCTCCATGTCCAGCAGCGTCGCACCTGCCCGGTAGGCCAGCGCCATGCCGTCGCCCGTGCAAATCAGCGCGTTGGTGGAGGGCTCGAAGGCCCGGCCCACGCCACCGGTGGCCAGGATGACGGACTTGGCGGTGATGGTGTGGAGCTTGCCCGTAAGCATCTCCATTGCCACCACGCCACGCACCTGGTTGTCCTCGATGATTAGGTCGGTGGCGAACCACTCCTCGTAGGAGCGCACGCCCGACTTGAGGATCTGCTCGTACATCACGTGCAGGATGGCCTGCCCCGTGATGTCGGCGACAAAGAAGGTGCGCGCGTAGGAGGCGCCACCGAAGGCACGGGTGCCCAGGCGCCCTTCCTCGTCTCGGTTGAAGATAACGCCCATGTGCTCCAGGTTGATGATCTCGCCGGGAGCCTCATTGCACATCAGCTCGATGGCGTCCTGGTCACCCAGGTAGTCAGAGCCCTTCACCGTGTCGTAGATGTGCGAGTCCACCGAGTCATCGGTGCCGCGCAGCGCGGCGTTGATGCCACCCTGGGCCGCGTTGGAGTGGGAGCGGACCGGGTGCACCTTGCTCATCATGGCGACGTTCGCCCCCGCGCGATGCGCGGCGATAGCGGCGCGCATGCCCGCGAGACCTGCCCCGACTACCAGTACGTCGTGGTCTGCCATTGGCGCTGTTCCTGCCTTGAGGGATGGGGCCCACCGCAGCGGGCGGGCTACTTGTGAGTATACCAGAGGCGCGCGCGCACCCTCAACGGCGCAGGGGGCGTTTCAACCCCGCTTCGCCACCTCAGTCGTAGTGCTCGTCGTCGTCGGACTGGAGCGTGCGCACGTGCTGGTTGGGGTCCATCGCAGCCTCGGCCTGGGCCGCGGCGGAGGCCCGCAGCACCTCGCGAGGCAGGGTCACCAGCCGCTCCAGCTCCACCGTGAAGGGACGCGCCCAGCGCAGCTCACGCTCCAGGCGCATGCGCAGCCAGCGGCGCACCCAGAACACCCAGGTCATCACCGCGACCACGGCGGTGATGGCGCCCACCACGGCGTAGTAGGCCCAGGACCAGTGCAATTGCGGCATGTTGTCGAAGTTCATACCGAAGATGCCGGTCACCAGCGAGAGCGGCAGGAAGATGGCGGCCACCACCGTCAGCACGCGCATCGATTCGTTCTGCCGGTAGGCCACCGAGCCCATGTAGGTGGTGAGCGCCGAGTCGGCGCGCTCACGCAACGTCTGGCAGTACTCGATGATGCGCCAGAGCTGCTCCTGGGTATCCCGGAAGTAGGGCAGCGCTGCCGGGGTGATGAGCGGCGAGTCTCCCCGCGCCACGCGGGTGAGCACCGACTGTTGGGAGACCATCACCCGGTGCAGCCCCGAGGCCGAGCGGCGCAGGGTGAGTATGCCCTCCAATAGATGCTGGTGCGGCTGGCGCAGCGCCTGCTCCTCCAGTGCATCCGCCCCCTCCACCATCTTGTCCACCGTGGGCTGCACGTTGGAGACGAGCGTGTCCACCAGCACGTGAGAGAGCAGGTCCGGGGTGGCCCAGTGGACGCCCGACTCCTGGATGGAGCGGATAACCGAGCCGACCGAGTGCAGCGGCAAGTTGTGAGAGGAGACCACGTAGGTGGTGCCGGTGAAGATGCCGAGCTCCGTGGTGGTCACCAGGGCGGAGGTGTCGGCGTAGTCGATGCCATGGACATTGAGGAATAGGTAGCCCCCGAACTCGCTGGCGGTGGGCGAGTGGAGCTCCGGGCTGATGCACGCGTCTACCGGCACCGGGTGGAAGCCCAGGCCCTGAATGAGCAGGTCACGGTCGCATTCGCCCGGGCCCTCCAGGTCGAGCCACAGCAACCCCTCGCCGGAGTGGAAGGCGGCCACCGCCTCCTCCAGGGTGAGCCCGGAGCGCACCGTCCCGTCGGCGCCGCGATGCACCGCGTAGAAGGACGACATGGGCACCTCCCCTCATGCGCTGCTGGCCCGCTCGGACGCTGGCACGCCCATGCTAGCGGCGTGCGCGGGGCCGTTCCACCCGCCCCAGGCACCGTTTAACGGCTAGCAGGTGGGCATCACCCGTTTCGCGCGAGCCACTCCCCCACCGCGGCCGCGTTGAGCTCCAGCCAGCGGGAGTTGAGGCGGATGCGCTCGAGTGACTGCTGGATCGTCCGCGCGGCAGAGGGTGCGGGGTTGGCCTCGAAGAATGCCTTCACCTCATCGTGGCGCTCAGTGCTGGTGAACCCACCGGTGATGCCCACCACGCGGGTGATGGCGAAGCCGCCCTTGCCGTAGCGCCGGTCAATCTCCTCCCAGTGCTCCTGCACGAACCGCCAGGTGCGCTCGCGTCCCTTCGGATTTCCTGCGGTGAGCACCAGCACGGCGGGGGTGTCCTGGGAGCGCACCTCCTCACCCATGGCGCGGGTCAGCAGCTCATCCAGCAGCGCGGGGTCATCAGAGCGGGTGAGCGCGGAGAGCGCGCGCATCTTCTCCTCGTGGAGCGGGGCCTCGGCGTACAGGCTCCAGAGGGCGTCGTACACCTCGCGCCCGCCCTGGGCGGAGGCCAGGCCGAAGGTCATGGCGCGCAGGTCGGGCCGCAGGGAGGCGTGGTCCGTAACAAACCGGCGGAACCGGGCCAGCGCCTCGGCGCGCACCTTCTCATCACCGTAACCGCCCGCCTGCCCCAGCACCGTGGAGCGGCGCAGCGCGCCCAGGTGGCCCTCACCCGGCGCCGGCTCCCAGCCCGCCGAAGCGGCGGCGCCGGAGAAGATGCCCCTGGCGTAGGCGCGGTAAGCGGGCAGGTACTGCTGGTCCAGCAGCAGACCCTCCAGCCCCTTGAGGTTGGAGGCCAGGTCAGACCAGACCGGCGCCTCAGTCTCACCGGCATATGCGCGGGCGAGGCCCAGAAACACTGTGGCGGGCAGGTAGCCCGCTTTCATCAGCGCGTGGGCATCGTTCTGCAGGCCCAGCCGGTCCGTGGGCGTGAGGGCGCGGGAGCGCACGGCGGCCTCCAGGCGGTCCCACTCGTCCTCGGCGTAGCGCACGCGGAAGAAGCCCGTCTGCCCGGCGTTCACCTTCACCCAGCCCTCGGCGGAGGGTGCGGGCGAGAGGGCCGTGGACGCGGAGCCCTCGGTCATGAGCAGCGCATCGCGCCCCGTGCCGCCCTCCTGCACCACGCCCACCGGCACCTGCCAGACGGTGGCATCGGGCGCGGCGCCATCCAGCAGGTGGTCGTAGAGAAAGCGCTGCTGTGTTAGGGAGAGCACCGCACCCGTGGGCGCGCGCCGCAGCGTCGCGTCCACCACGGGGTAGCCCACCTGTTTGACCCACGAGTCCATAACCGCCGTCACCGGCTTGCCGGAGGCTTCCGCCAGCGCCGACCAGAGGTGCTCGGTGCGCGCGTTCCCGTACTGGTGGGCCGAGAGGTAGCGGCCCAGCCCCTTCTGGAACACGGCGGGGGTTAGGTAGTCCTCCAGCATCCGCAGCACCGAGCCGCCCTTGGAGTAGGAGATGGCGTCGAACAGCTCGCGTATCTCGTTGGGGTCATCCACCGCCACCTCGATGGGGTGGGAGTTGCGCAGCCCGTCCAGCGCGAGGGCCGCGTTGGTGTCGTCGGAGACGAACTGTGTCCACTTCTCCCACTCCGGGTAGAGGTGGTCCACGGCCTTATCGCCCATCCAGGAGGCGAAGGACTCGTTGAGCCACAGATCGTCCCACCACTCCATGGTGACCAGGTCGCCGAACCACATGTGGGCCATCTCGTGGGCCACCACCTCCAGGATACGCTGGCGCGCCTGGGCGGCGGAGTTGGCCGGGTCGAACAGCAGCGCCGTCTCCCGGTAGGTGATGGCGCCCCAGTTCTCCATGGCCCCGGCGGCGAAGTCGGGGATGGCCAGGTGGTCCATCTTCGGCAGGGGGTAAGGGATGCCGAAGTAGTCGTTCATATAGGCGAGGATGCGGATGGAGTGCTCCAGCGCGAAGCGCCCATGCTCCTCCTTCCCCCGGGTGGCAAACACCCGCACCAGGGTGCCGCTGGCCGCCGTACCCTCGACGTAGGCCAGATCCCCCACCACGAAGGCCACAAGATAGGTGGACATGCGCGGCGAGGGCTCGAAACACACCCGCTTGCGCCCCCCGTCCAGGGCCTCGACGCCCGATTCGGGCATGTTGGAGACCGCCGTGAGCCCCTCCGGTATCACCAGGCAGACCTGGAAGGTGGCCTTGGCCGAAGGCTCGTCCCAGCAGGGGAAGGCGCGGCGCGCGTCGGTGGCCTCGAACTGGGTGGATGCCATGTGGTGCATGGCCCCGTCGGCCCCCTGGTAGCGCGAGCGGTAGAACCCGCGCATCTGGTCGTTGAGCACCCCGGCGAACTCCACCCGCAGCGTGGCATCCCCCTTGGGGACGGGGTGGGCAAAGGTGAGGATGAGGCGTTCGCTCTCCTCATTAGTGGCGATGGCCGAGGGGCGCACCACGCTCCCGTCGGCCAGGGTGAGGGACGCAGCCGAGACGGTCAGCTCCACCGCGTTGCACACTATGGTGCCCGCGGGCGAGTCGATGCGCAGGTCCACCTCCTCGTGGCCGCTGAAGGTGAAGGCCTCCAGGTCCGGCTCCAGCTCGATGCGGTAGGCGGTTGGTTGGACCTGGGCGGGCAGCCGATAGGCACCCTGCTCACTCATTGGGGGACACCTCGTTGGGGGAGATGGGCCGCGCCTACGCTGGCCCTCTCTGCGCAGGATAGCAAACGCGCCACGCCCCTACCCCCCCACCCGCGCGGGGTGCTATCGTCCCGCCAATAGCCCACAGGAGGCCCCCATGAGCAGTCCTCGCTACGTCGAACCCACGGGCAACCGGCGCGCCGGTTGGCACAAGGACGCTGAGGGGGGGCGCTCCTCCTACACCCGGCGCATGCCCACGGCCTGGGAGCGTTTCCTGGACGAGGAGAAGCTGCCGGTATTCAAGGGCGTGGGCGTGCGCGACACCCGCGACCTGCCCCGCGCCCCATGGCCGCGCGTGGGGGGCAAGGGCACCTACATCCAGGTGACAGGCACGGTTCACAAGACGGGTATGTTCGTGGTGGAGGTGCCCCCACGCGGGGCGCTGGAGCCCCAGCGGCACATGTACGAGGAGCGCTACATCGTGCTGGAGGGGCGCGGGAGCACCGAGGTGTGGCGCAACAACGACACGGCGCGCACCGCCTTCGAGTGGGCCCAGTGGAGCCTCTTCTCCATCCCCCTCAACGCCAACTTCCGCATCATCAACGCATCGTCATCGCCCGCGCTGCTGCTGGCGGTGAACACCGCCCCACGCGCCTTCAACATGTACCAGTCCAAGGACTTCGTGTTCGGGTGCGACTTCAACTTCGACGAGCGACTCTCCGGCAACCTGGAGGACTTCTGGAAGCCCAACGAGGACTTCGAACCCCAGCCGGTGCGCGGGCGGGCCATGGTCACCTCAAACCTTATCCCCGACATCTCCACTTCCTACCTGCCCCTGGACAACAACCGCGGGCCTGGCTTTCGGTGGGTGGCCCCCAACCAAGTGGGCAACACGCTGATACAGGGCTGGGTGGGCGAGTACCCATCGGGCCGCTACGCCAAGGCCCACGCCCACGGCTCCGGCGCGGTGCTGGTGTGCCTGCGTGGCAAGGGCTACTCCATCACCTGGCCGCGCGATGAGGGCGGCATGACGCCGTGGAAGAACGGCAAGGGCCACCTGGTGCAGCGCATCGACTACGTGCCCGGCGGGCTCATCTCCGCCGCGCCCGGCCCCGCCGACTGGTTCCACCAGCACTTCGCCGTCGGCAAGGACCCCTTCCGGGTGTTCAACTACACCGGCCCCATGCCGGGCAACCCGGAGGCCGAGTCCAACCGGGCTAACGACTTCGCCGAGGTGGGCGCGCTGGTGCGCCAGCACGCCGACGTGACCGATGGCGGCAACGCCATCCCCTACCACCTGGAGGACCCGTACATCCGGGAGTGGTTCGCCCAGGCGCTCAAGGAGGAGGGGGCCGTCTCCACTATGCCGGAGCAGGTCTACACGGAGGCGGGCGCCAACATGGAGGTCATGCAGGACTAGCGCGGGGCCGTCCTGCCGTGCGGGGGCGCGCTCACGACGACTTGAGCGTGATGCCCCCGTCCACCACCAGCTCGATGCCGGTGACGTAGCGCGATTCGTCCGAGGCCA
>JAYNIL010000006.1:50564-55253 GCA_038109085.1 Chloroflexota bacterium | reverse complement strand
TGCTGGCGGGCATGGCGCAGGTGGTGCTGCCCGCCGAGCTCATCAGCCGCTGGATGGGCAACGAGTCGGGGCTGACCGGCGTGCTCATCGGCACCCTGGTCGGCTCCATCGTTCCCGGTGGGCCCTACGTGGTCGTGCCGATCATCGGCTCTGTCTACAACACGGGCGCGGGGCCCGGCGCCATCGCGGCGTTCGTCTCCGCGTGGAGCCTCAGCCCAATCACCCGCACGGTGATGTTCGAGGTTCCGTTCTTGGGCGGCGCACTCACCGCGGCGCGGCTTATCGTCTCCACTCCGGCGTCCATCGCCATCGGCATGCTCACCATCCCCATCTACAATCTGCTGTTCGGCTAGACTGCCCTCGACAAACACGGCGAGGTGCCCCATGAAGGCAGTGCGTTTCCACGAGCTCGGCGGGCCAGAGGTACTCCGCTACGAGGACATCCCTACCCCCACGCCCGGTGAGGGCCAGGTGCTAGTGCGCCACGAGGCCGTGGGCGTGAACTTCAAGGACACCTACGAGCGCTCAGGCGCCTACAAGGTCGCTCTCCCCTTCACCACCGGCGGCGAGGCCGGCGGGGTGGTGGAGGCGGTGGGGTCCGGGGTGAGCAGCATCAAGAAGGGCCAGCGCATCGTCTACCAGGGCACCGGTGGGGCCTACGCCGACTACGCCACCGTGGCAGCCACCAAGGTGATGCCAGTGCCGGATGGGCTCGATGTCAAACTTGCAACGGCCTCGTTCCTCCAGGGCCTCACCGCCCACTACCTGTGTACCTCCACGTTCCCTCTCCAGGCGGGGCAGACGTGCCTGGTGCACGCGGGCGCGGGCGGCGTGGGCCTGTTACTGACCCAGATGGCGAAGCTACGCGGCGCCACCGTCATCACCACGGTCTCGACGGCGGAGAAGGAGGCTCTCTCCCGCGCCGCGGGGGCTGACCACGTCATCCGCTACACCGAAGTAGACTTCCTCCCGGAGGTCGAGCGCATCACCGGAGGGGCGGGCCTGCCCGTGGTGTACGACTCGGTGGGTAAGGACACCTTTGACCGCTCGCTGGACTGCCTGGCCCCGCGCGGGTACCTGGTGCTGTTCGGCCAGTCGTCGGGCCGCGTGGCACCCGTGGACCCGCAGACTTTGAACGCCAAGGGCTCCCTCTTCCTCACCCGTCCCACGCTCGGCAGCTACACGGCAACGGCGGATGAGCTGCGCTGGCGATCCCTTGAGCTATTCGGCTGGATGCGGGATGGCAAGCTTAACGTGCGCATCGGCCTAGAGCTGCCGCTAGCCAAGGCCGCTGAGGCGCACCGGGCGTTGGAGGGGCGCCAGACCACCGGCAAGGTCGTGCTGGTGCCCTAGCGCCCCGGCGTAAGCAGCGTGGCGACAGATGCGATGTCTGTCTCGCCAAGTCCCGCAGCCATTGCCCGTTCGAATATTTCAAGAGTGCGCTGTGCTAGGGGCAGGCTGACGCCCACGTCAGCGGCTGCCCGCGCCACCAGCGCCAGATCTTTGGCCAGCAGGCGCACCGGCGCGCGCGAGCCGTACTCACCGGAGGCCACTAGCGGCCCCGTGCGCTCCAACATGGTGCTGGCGGCCCACGCGCCGGAGAGCACCTCCAGCACCTGGCCCGCGTCCGCGCCGCTCTGGCACGCTAGCACCAACGCCTCGGCGGCGCCCGCCGTGTGGACGCCCACCAACAGCTGGTTCGCCAGCTTCACCACGCACCCCTGTCCCGGCCCGCCCACGTGATGCACGGTGCCGAACGCTCCCAGCACCTGGCGCACCACCCGCAGGGCCGCCTCTTCGCCACCCGCCATGATGGCGAGAGTGCCGTCGGCAGCGCGCTCCACTCCGCCCGACACGGGTGCGTCCACGAACCATGCGCCTCGCTCCCTGGCCGCCGCTTCGATACGCCGCGCCAACCCCGGCGAGACGGTGGAGCACTCCACAAAACCCTGCCCCACCCGCGCGTGGGCCAACAGGCCCTCTAGGCCGAAGTAGACGGCCTCGGTGGCGGCCTCGTCAGGCAGGCAAGTGCACACCACGTCGGCGCGCTGGGCCACCAGGGCGGGTGTGGCTGCCGCGTGGGCTCCTTCGGCCTTCAACGCCTCAACCGGGCCGGGGCTGCGGGAGGCCACGTGCACCGCGTAGCCCGCACTCAGCAGGCGCCGGGCCATGGGCTGGCCCATGCGTCCGAGGCCGATGAATCCGGCGGGGAAGGCGTCCTGGGGCATTGATGGCTCCTGGTGAGGGCTTAGGGCATTCTCGCACAGGCGCGTTGACGCCCCCTGAGCGGGCCGGTAACCTCCCGGCGTTCCCGAAGCCCCCAATAGGAGGACCATCGTGGCCAACGACATCCCCGAAGAGATGCTCTACATCCGCAAGCCGTACCTGTACGACAAGTGGATGGAAGCGCAAGGCATCCCCATCTACCGTTCCTACTACATCGAGGACGGGCGAACCGTGGACCTGGGCCAGTGGAAGTCCCGGGGCCACCGTTCGGCGTTCCTCCAGCTCGCGGGCCAGGAGGGCGTCTCCGAGGCGCGCATCGACGAGGTGCCCGCTGGCGGGAGCATCAAGCCCCGCAAGTTCGCCCTGGAGGAGATAATCTACGTTCTATCCGGCCGCGGCGTGGCCACGGTTTGGGTGGAGGGCGGCGAGAAGCACTCCTTCGAGTGGGGCGCCCACTCCTGCTTCCGCATCCCCGGCAACCACTGGGTGGAGTACTCCAGCATGAGCGGTGGCGAGCCCGCCCGCCTGCTGGCCTACAACAACCTGCCAATCGCCATGTCCACCGCCAAGGACCCAGCGCTCTTCTTCGACAACCCCACCAAGGTGGCTTCCGAGGTCGCTGGCGAGGGCTACTACGCTGACGCCAAGGTGGTGGAGGCGGACACGGCCGCGGGGCGCGTGCGCAACTACTGGTACGGCAACTTCTTCCCCGACATGCGCGCCTGGGACAAGCTGGTGCCCTTCAAGGGGCGCGGCGCGGGCGGCACCACGGTGTTTATTCAGTTCCCTGGCTCCGAGCTCACGGCGCACATGTCCGTGTTCCCGGCAAAGACCTACAAGAAGGGTCACCGGCACGGGCCAGCCTTCGTCATCGTCATCCCGGCGGGGGAGGGCTACTCGGTGATGTGGCAGGGCGATAAGGAGAAGGTTTTCGTGCCCTGGCACGAGGGCTCCATCTTCGTGCCCCCCAACCGCTGGTTCCACCAGCACTTCAACGTGGGCGAGACGCCTGGGCGGTACTTCGCCTTCCACCCGCTGCCGCAGTTCACCGGCGTCAGCGAGGAGGTGGCGGACATCGCCAACGACCAGTACGAGTACGACCAGGAGGACCCCTGGATCCGCGAGACCTTCGAGAAGGAGCTCGCCAAGCGGGGGCTCAAGTCCCAGATGCCGCCGGAGTGCTACACCACCCCTGGTTACGAGTGGGACTACAAGGGCCAGTAACCCTTCCCTCCCAGGCGGACACGAGGGCCCCGGCGCATACCGGGGCCCTCTCTCGTTATCTGCGTGCGAGTGCGCTAGTCCGTCAGGCCGAAATCCGTCTCATACAGCTTCTCCAGCCGCGCCAGCTGGTCAGCGGTGAACGCCTCGTGGCCCACGCAGGCCACGGCATCGTCAACCTGGCCCAGGTCGGAGAAGCCCACTAGCACGGTGGAGATGCCGTCCTGGTGCAGAGCGAAGCGGATTGCCATCTGGGCCAGCGTCTCGTCTGCGTCACGGCGCAGGAAGTCCAGCGTCAGCGCGCGACGGGCATTCCGGGCGTACTCCGGATCACCGGAGGGGCCACCCCGGTTCAGGTCGTGGGGCGTCGCCGAGCCGGACAGCGCCCCGGCCTCGAGCACCCGCAGTGCGACGGTGCCGATGCCGTTTGCCTTGGCCCGCGGGACGATCTGCTCGTAGTCGTGGCCCACGAAATCCTTGGGCATCTTGCGCACGGACGAAGGGTTAAGCACATTGGTGAATACCAGCACGGAGTTGAAGCGCCCCTCGTCGGCGATGCGGTTGTAGAGCGGGGCGTCACCCCCGAAGGCGCAGTAGCCGAAGTAGCGCAGCTTCCCCTCGCGTTGGAGCTCCTTGAACGTCTCCTGGATGCCGCCGGGGCCCAGCATCTCCTCGTAGGTGAGCAGCGTGCCGATGGCCACCTTCATGCCGGGCACCCGCTTGAGGGTGACGCGGTTGTGCAGGTGAACTATGTCCAGCGTCTCCAGCCCCAGGCGTTGGAGCGAGCGCTCTACCGAACGGCGCACCGCACCCCGAATGTCGCCCAAGTCTTCCTCTTGGAGGGCTACCTTGGAGCCCACCAGCGGCTTGCGGGTAAGCGCCTTGAGCACCGGACCCAGATTCTCCTCTGACTTCCCCTGCCCGTAGGTGGCGGCCGTGTCGAAGTAGTTGATGCCGGCGTCCATGGCGTGCTCGGCGGCGCGCACCCGGTCGGCGGGCTCGCCCCAGATCATCAGGCCAGCGGTGTTGCCGCAGCCGAAGCCAATCTCCGAGATCTCGATGTCCGTATTGCCGAGCCTGCGATAGCGCATGGGGCCTCCGTCTGCGCGAGGATGCGCGGACGGTAGAGGCCAACGCCGACGCCGTCAAGCGGCCTGTGTATCAGGGCCTGGGGCTGCGCAGAAGGGAGTTCCACTCCCCTTGCCGGGGGTAGACGCGAAGTGCATAGGGGGTGTCCCCCTG
>JAYNIL010000006.1:48933-50464 GCA_038109085.1 Chloroflexota bacterium | reverse complement strand
GGGGGTTCCCATCCCCCTCCACGAGGCTGCCCATGACCACCCGCAGCGATACCGCCCGGCTCGATGAACTGTGCATCAACGCGGTACGGTTCCTGGCGGTTGACGCGGTGCAGAAGGCCAACTCCGGCCACCCCGGCGCCCCCATGGGCATGGCGCCCATGGCCTACGCGCTGTGGGACCGGTTCCTCAAGCACAACCCCGCCGACCCTGGATGGGTCAATCGTGACCGGTTCGTCCTCTCGGCGGGTCATGCCTCCATGCTGCTCTATGGGCTGCTGCACCTGTCGGGATACGACCTGCCCATCGACGAGTTGCAGAACTTCCGCCAGTGGGGATCGCGCACGGCGGGGCACCCCGAATACGGCCACACCCCCGGCGTGGAGGTGACCACCGGCCCCTTGGGCCAGGGCTTCGCACACGGCGTCGGCATGGCGCTGGCGGAGCAGCTGCTGGCTCAGCACTACAACAGGCCCGGACACGAGATCATCGACCACTACACCTACGGCATCGTCTCCGACGGTGACCTGATGGAGGGCGTGAGCGCCGAGGCCGCCTCCTTGGCTGGCACCTGGAAGCTGGGCAAGCTCATCTACCTGTACGACTCCAACTCCATCTCCATCGAGGGCTCCACGGACCTGGCCTTCTCCGAGGACGTGGGCGCACGCTTCGCCGCCTACGGCTGGCACGTGGTGGGCCCCATCAACGGCCTGGACGTGGGCGAGGTGGAGGAGGCCATCATCGAGGCGCACGCCCAGATCGAGCGCCCCAGCCTCATCATCTGCAAGACCGTAATCGGATTCGGCGCGCCAAACAAGGCCAACACCGCAGGCGTCCATGGCGAGCCGCTGGGCGCCGAGGAGACCCAGCGCACCCGTGAGGCGCTGGGTTGGAACTACGAGCCCTTCACTGTGCCCCAGGAGGCGCTGGAGCGCTGGCGCACGGCCCTCACCCGCGGGCAGAAGGCCCAGGATGACTGGAACCGTCGTTACGGCGCCTACCAGAAGGCATTCCCCGCGGAGGCAGAGCAGCTGGCGGCCGACCTGTCGGGCCTCCTGCCGGAGGGCTGGGAGAATGTCCTGGAAGGGCTGTTCCCGCCCGGCGGCAAATCCATCGCCACCCGTGAGGCCGGCGGTGTAGCGATGAACGCCCTTGCCACCCGAGTCCACGCACTCACCGGTGGATCGGCTGACCTTGCGCCCTCCACCAAGACGCTGCTGAGCGAGCATGCCTTCGGGGATGGGGGCCCGCACAATCTGCACTTCGGGGTGCGTGAGCACGCGATGGGCTCCATCGCCGGGGGCATGGCGCTGCACGGCGGGTTCATCCCCTACACCGCCACGTTCCTGGTCTTCGCCGACTACATGCGCCCCGCCATGCGCCTGGCCGCCCTGATGGGCCAGCGAGTGGTGTACGTGTTCACCCACGATTCCATCGCCTTGGGGGAGGATGGCCCCACCCACCAGCCGGTGGAACACCTGATGAGCCTGCGCGCCATGCCCAATCTTGCTGTGGTGCGCCCCGCCGACGCCAC
>JAYNIL010000006.1:0-48833 GCA_038109085.1 Chloroflexota bacterium | reverse complement strand
TGTTCGCCGCACAGTCGCAGACCTACCGTGACGAGGTGCTGCCGCCCTCGGTACCGGCGCGCGTGTCGGTGGAGGCTGGCGTCACCCTGGGGTGGGAGAGGCACATCGGGGCGACAGGCAAGGCCATCGGAGTGGACACCTTCGGCGCCTCCGCTCCCTACCAGCGCCTCTACGCCGAATACGGCCTCACCGCTGACGCCGTTGCCCAGGCTACCCGCGCCCTGCTGAGCGGAGGTGGGCGTTGACCGACGCTACGGCCCTGCCCAGCGTCATGGCGCTGGGGACGTACGGCCCCGCCGTCAACGAGGCGCTGGAGCGGCTGGACCGCGACGGCACCATCCCCCGCGTGTGGGCGGGCGACTACACGCTGTGGAACCGGCGCCCCGCGGAGATAACCGACCGGCTGGGGTGGCTCAACGTCACCGGCAAGATGCGCATGCACCTTGACGAGCTTCGTGAGTTCGCCGCCGGGGTGCGCGCCGACGGCATCGAGCAGGTGGTGCTGCTGGGCATGGGGGGCAGTTCCCTGGGCCCAGAGGTGCTGCGGGCAGTGCTGGGCACCAACGAGGGCGCCCCGCGCATGAGTGTGCTGGACTCCACAGTGCCCGAGCAGGTACACGCCGTAGACGCGGGGCTCGACCCCACTAAAACCCTGTTCCTTCTCTCCTCCAAGTCCGGCGCCACCATCGAACCTCTCTCCCTCTACCGCCACTACCGGGCACTGGTAGAGGGAGCCGTCGGCCCGGAGCGGGCGGGCGGTCACTTCGTCGCCGTTACCGACCCCCACACCCCGCTGGTCGAACTGGCGGCGGAGAGCGGGTTCCGAAAGGTGTTCGAGGCGCAGGCCGACATCGGCGGGCGCTACTCGGTGCTCTCGCACTTCGGCCTGGTGCCCGCCGCGCTGTTGGGCCTGCCGTTGGATCGGCTACTGGACCGCGCATCGGTGATGGCCGGGCTGTGCGGGCCGGGTGAGGCGCGCAAGAACCCCGGAGCGTGGCTAGGGGCCTTCCTGGCAGCGGGGGTGCCAGAGGGGCGCGATAAACTCACCCTGCTGACCTCCCCTGCACTGGAGCCTCTCGGCTTATGGGTAGAGCAGCTCATCGCGGAGAGCACCGGCAAGGGTGGCACAGGGATCGTCCCGGTGACGGGCGAGCCGCTGCTGGAGCCCGACGCTTACGGGACGGATCGGCTGTTCGTCTACCTGCGGCTGGAGGGCGACGCTAACAGCCCGCTGGACGTTGCGGCGGAGCGCATCGCGGCCCTTGAGCACCCCGTGGTGCGCCTGGATCTGAAGGACCGGTACGACCTGACGGCGGAGTTCTTCCGTTGGGAGATTGCAACGGCCATCGCCGGGGCGCTACTGGGCGTGCAGCCCTTCGACCAGCCGGAGGTGCAGGCCGCCAAAGATGCCGCGGGGCGGGCGCTGCGCGCTTCACAGCACCAGCCATGGTCGGACGACCCCGAACCAGGGCCTGACCTGGGCGCACTGTTGACCGATGTGCCAAGGGGGGCGTATTTGGCGGTGCTGGCCTACACCGCACGCACACCCGGCGTGGACAGCGCGCTGGCGGCCCTGCGCAAGAACGTCGGGGTCAAGCACCACTTGGCCACCACTGTGGGATACGGCCCGCGCTACCTTCACTCCACGGGCCAGATGCACAAGGGCGGCCCAGACTCTGGGCGCTTCTTGGTGCTCATCGTGGACGTTGGGCAGGACATCGAAGTGCCCGGCGAGCGTTTCACCCTGGGCGAGCTAGCCCGAGCCCAGGCTTTGGGCGACGTAGATGCGCTCCGCAGGGCCGGGCGCCGGGTGGGGTATGCCAACCTAGGGGTGGACGCAGAAGCCGGCCTGCTGCGACTCCTGGCCGCCCTCTGACACGTTCCTTACTCCCGCGTAACCTGCGAATGCTGCATGAACTGGCTGACCATGGAAGTCAGCTCCAGTGGCAGCACGAATTTAGTGGACGGCGAACTCCCCACTTCCTTTAGCGCGTCGAAATACTCCAGTGTCATGGTGCGCGAGTCCACCTGGCGCGCCTGCTCGTTTATGGCGGCAAGCCCTAGAGCGAAACCCTCAGCCCGCAGCAGCGCAGCTTGGCGCTCACCCTCGGCCTCGAGAATTGCAGCCTCCCGCTGTCCCTGGGCGCGCAGCACCGCTGAGCGGCGTTCGCCGTCAGCAACGTTAACCGCTGCGTCGCGTTGTCCCTCAGCCTCTGTAACCGCGGCGCGGCGCGTTCGCTCGGCGGAAAGCTGTCGGTTCATCGCTTCCTGCACATCGCGCGGGGGCTCTACTTCTTTAATCTCGACTCGCGTGACCTTAACGCCCCAGTTCACGGTGACTTCGTCCAACTTGGACTGCAGGGCCGAGTTGATACGCTCGCGTTTGGACAATACATCGTCTAGATCCATCTCACCCACCACTGCGCGGAGCGTGGTCATCGCCAATGCCTGCGCGGCCATGTTGAAATTGGAAATGTTGAGGATGGTGTCCTGTGGCCGGTCTGGCATTACTCGCATGTAGACAAAGAAATCGATATCGATTGGCGCATTGTCCCGCGTAATAGCCGTCTGGCGCGGAATCGCTACCGGTACTTCACGAAGGTCTACAGTGGCCGTGCCATTATTGATGAAGGGCCAAAGCCAGCGAATCCCCGGGCCCCGAGTCCCGGAGTATGTGCCCAATGTAAACACCACGATACGCTCGTACTGTTTAACTACGTTGAGTCCCCAATGCGCCATAGAAACCTCCAGGTTTCGGCTTTAGGCTCCCAAGCCCTTTCCACTAAAAACCTATGGGCTAGCCGTACTTAGACGATAGGTATTTAGTCCGACCAGTAAAGCCTAGTGGGGTTGTCTACAGTTAGCTTTTTCAGGGTTTCTTGGTCGGGAGCGTAGAGGCCCAGAAGATCCACTAGTCCGCCATCGTCGGGCATGTGCCGCACATTAGGGTGCGGCCAATCAGTACCCCAAAGCACGCGGTCTGGCGCGGCCTTGAGCAAGGCTTTGGCAAAAGGCACCGCATCGTGGAATGGGGGCCCGTCGGAGGAGATGCGCTCCCCGCCGCAGATTTTCACCCATGCCTTTTCGTTGGCCATGAGGCGCAAAAGCGTCTTGAAAGGCGCCTGCTCTAGCCCGTCACCCGCCTTCACGCGGGCCATGTGGTCGATGACAAAGGGCACCGGGAGGCCCAACAGCAGCGGGGCTAGTTCCTCGATATCAACGGCGTCCAGGTGCACCACCAGGTGCCAGCCCATGGGCGCAATGCGCTCGGCCATACGGCGTACTACGTCTGGGTCGGGAACCGACTCCAGGTGCTTCACGAAGTTGAATCGCACGGCCCGTATTCCACCCTCGTGGTAGCGGCGTAGCTCCGCGTCGGAGATATCCGGCTCGACAATTGAGGTGCCTCTGTAAAGACCGCCGGAGTGGGCGATGGCGTCCAGCGTCGCCTCCATGTAAGGGCCGTGGCAGGACGCGTGGACGATGACCGCACGCTCAATGCCGAGGTGGTCGTGGAGGGCCCGCAACTTCTGCCAGGAGGCATCTGGTGGCGTGTAGGCCCGGTTCGGGTGGTAAGGGAACTGCGCGCCCGGCCCGAAGACATGGCAGTGGGCATCGCAGGCGTTGGCCGGGAGCACAAACTGGGGCTTGGAGGGGTTGGGGTGCGGGCCGGGGATGGTCTTAATCACACGCTCGGTCATCGTTACTCCTAGACGCGGGCTGCCGGGGCGCTCTTGCCGTCCCAGACCTCAGCGGGGATGCTCACCTGCCCCTCCATTATCCGCCGGGCGGTGCGCAGCAGCGCCGAGCGCTTGATGTGAAGGGAGGACTCGGGGCCCTCGGTCTCTATCTCCACGGTGAAGAAGCCCGTGGGGTGCTCCAGCTCCAGCACCTTGCGCGAGCCTTCGGGGCGCACCGCCAGCTCATAGGCCGTGGTGCCCGGCATCACGGCGGCGGTGGCCACGGTGACCGCCGCCAGCACTCCGATGGACGCGTGGGCCACCTTGGGAATGTACGAGCGGGTGGAGATGGCCCCTCCCGCCTTGGGCTTGGCCAGCAGGAACATCTTGGGCACGACCTTATCGGTGACGTCCCCCAGGTTCATCATCGGCCCGGCCTTGAGACGTATGGACTCGATGCGCTTCTTGAGCTCCTCGTCGGCGTTGAGCTCATCGCGCGTCTCGTAGCCGCTGCGGCCCAGGTCCTCGGCGCGCATGGCGACCACCGGCATGCCGTTGTCCATCAGCGTGCACTCGATGCCGTCGATGACGTCCATCAGATTGCCCGTGGGCAGGAGCGCCCCGCAGATGCTCCCCGCCGTCTCCTCAACGTCGATGAAGATGGGGGCGGCGGTACCGGGCACTCCGTCGATGCGCGCGTCGCCCCCGTACTCCACCTCGCCGCCGGGAGTGGGGATGCGGGCGACGGCCTTGTCACCGGAGTTGACCATGTGGATGCGCACGGGCGTCTCGCCGTCCTGCGCCGGAATGAGCCCATGCTCGATGGCGAAGGGCCCCACGCCCGCCAGCATGTTGCCGCAGTTCTGGGTCAGGTCCACCACCGGCTTGTCGGGCACCACCTGGAGGAACAGGTAGTCCACGTCGCAGTCCTCACGCGTGGAGGGGGCGCTCACCACGGCCACTTTCGACGTGAGCGGGTCGGCCCCGCCAAGGCCGTCGATCTGGCGCACGTCGGGCGAGCCCATGAGGGCTAGAAGCACCCTATCGCGCAGGTCGGGGTCTGTGGGCAGGTCCTTGGCCAGGAAGAAGGGGCCCTTGGACGTGCCGCCCCGCATAAGGACACAAGGGATGTTCGTCTGCATGGAGGATGCCTCCGTGATGGCTCGATGGCGGGATGCCCCGCTGGTGAGGGGAACGCTACCCCGCCCCCCGTGGGGGGTCAAGGGCAGGAGGGCCGCCGGGTAAACGGAACGGGGCGCCGTGTGGCGCCCCGTTCTCTCGCTCTGGCAGGTGGGTCTACTTCTCGCGGGACTGGAGGGAGAAGTAGCGGAACTTCTTGCGGGCCTCATCCAGGCGCCCGCCCTTCTGGATCTCGTTGCGGATCTGTTCCTCGATGGCGTCGATGTCCTGGGCGGTCTTGAGCACCTGCTCCTCGTGCTCCTTGGAGACCACCACGATGCCGTCGCCGTCACCCAGCAGGATGTCGCCGGGGGTCACACGCACCTCGCCCAGGGAGACGGGGCCGTTGTACTCCTCGGCCTTCACCCGGTCCTTGCCCGTGCGCATGTAGGTGTCGCGGGCGAAGATGGGGTAGCCCAGCTCCAGGGACCGGTCGGAGTCGCGGCATACGCCGTGGATAACGGTGCCGCCCAGCTTGTTGCGGGAGGCCATGATGGTCAGGATGTCGCCCCACACGGTGGCGTCCAGTGCGCCGCCGTTGTCCAGCACCACGATGCCGCCCTCTGGGATGTCGTCGATGTAGTCGCCCACGCTGGCGCCCTTGGTGCCGGCGGTCACGGGCTCGGTGCGCACCGTGAAAGCGCGTCCGCACAGACGGAACTTGCGGTCGATGGGCTTGATGCCCAGCACCTGCCCGACCAGGCCGAGCCGGTCGAGGGCGTCGGACACGGGCGTCGTGCCCAGCTTGGAGAATGCCTCAACGATGGGATCCATGTTCACCTGCCTCGATTTTTCTCGCGTACGCGGGGTTCGCAAAAGAGTGCCTGAGCGGCCCTCTGGCGTCAAGTGAGCCGCGCCCAAACCGCCTTTGCAGCCGACTCCACCAGAGCCTGCTGCCCGTCGCACCAGCTGATACGCGGGTCGTCCGCCCGGAACCAGCCGTCCTGGGAGCGCGCCAGCCGGTGCGTGGCGACTTTCGCCTTGTGGGCTGCCTCATCAAGGCTTTTCTGACCCAAAAGATACGCTGCCAAATCCCGGTACCCCGCGCTGGAGAAGGCAGGATGGTCCGGCCTGCAGCCCGCATCGAGCAGCGCGCGCACCTCGGCGGGCCAGCCCGCAGCCAGCATGGCATCCACCCGCCCGTCGATGCGCCTGTAGAGGGTCTCGCGGGGCATGCGCAGGCCGTAGAGCAGCGGCTCGAAGGTCGGCTCGGCCCGCTGGCGCTGGCCGGAGAAGGGCTCGCCCGTGGCCTCCCACACCTCCAGTGCCCGCACCAGGCGCCGGGTGTTGCGGGGGCCGATGGCTGCGGCCGCTTCGGGGTCCACCTGAGCTAGGCGCGCGTGCAGCGCCGCCGGACCCTCTGTCTCAAGCCGGGCGCGCAGTACTGGGTCGGGCGGCACACGCGGTACCTGCCACCCCTCGGCCAGCCCCCACACGTACTGGCCGGTGCCACCCACCACGATGGGGAGCGCCCCCCTTCCCTGCACATCAGCGATAGCCTCCCGTGCCGCATCGAGGAACGCGGCCAGGGAAAAGCCGTCCTGAGGGTCGGTGATGTCCACCAAATGGTGACGCAGCCCAGCCTGCTCCGCGGCGGTGGGCTTGGCCGTGCCGATGGACATGCCCCGGTAGACTTGACGCGAGTCTGCGTTAACCGCTTCTGCGGGGGGATGACCCGCCAGCCCACCGGCCAGGGCGATGGCCGCCGCAGTCTTGCCGGAGGCCGTGGGCCCCACGATGAAGACGGCGGGAGCTCGCGTGGCGGGCACGGCTAGCGAGCGGCGCGCGCCGCGAAGGCCGTGGCGATGGCGGCGAATTGCGCGGCCACCAGGCTTGCGCCGCCCACCAGCGCCCCGTCGATGTCCTCCTGGGCGGCCAGTTCAGCGGCGTTGGCGGGGTTCACGCTACCGCCGTATAGGAGCGGCATGCTCTGGGCGGTGTCCACATGGGAGAGGCGTGTGAGCTCGTAGCGCACGGCACCCATCATCGCCTGGGCAATCACCGGTGTCGCCGCGCGCCCCGTGCCGATGGCCCACACGGGTTCGTAGGCCACCACCACCCTACCAATGGCACCGGCGTCCAGGCCAGCCAGGCCCGCGGCCAGCTGCCCGGCCACCACGGCCTCGGCCTTCCCCGACTCGCGCTGAACCAGCGTCTCTCCCACGCACAGTACGGGCGTGAGGCCCAGCCCCAACGCAGACCGCACCTTGGTGGCGATCAAGGAGTCGTCCTCACCCAGCAGGTGCCGGCGCTCCGAGTGGCCGAGGATGACGTGGGTAGCGAGACCCGTGAGCATAGGTCCGGACACTTCGCCGGTGAATGCCCCCTTGGCCTCAGGGTGCATGTTCTGCGCGCCCACGGCGATGCCGGAGCCCGCCAGCGCTCCCGACACGGTGGCCAGCGAGACGAAGGGCGGACAAACCAGCAGGCCAACGCCCTTCACCGGGCTCAGCGCCGCGCGAAGCTCCTCAGCAAGGGCCGTGGCCTCGGCCAGCGTGGTGTTCATCTTCCAGTTGCCCGCCACCATCGGCGTCCGCATCGTTCTCTCCTCGTGCGCCGTGGCGCTAGGCGTCGTTGAGGGCGGCCACGCCAGGCAGCGTGCGCCCTTCTAGGAACTCCAGGCTCGCCCCGCCCCCCGTGGAGACGTGGGTCATCTTCCCTGCCAGGCCTAGGTGGCCCACCACCTCCGCGGTGGAGCCGCCGCCTATGATGCTCACCGCGCCGGAGTCCGCCACGGCGTCCGCCACGGTGCGGGTGCCCGCATCGAAGGGCGGCACCTCGAACACGCCCATGGGCCCGTTCCAGACGATGGTGCCAATCGTCCGCAGCGTCACCGCGAAGTCACGGGCCGTCGCGGGGCCGATGTCCAGGATCATCCACCCCTCCGGCACGGCGTCCACGCTTACATTCCGGGTGGGGGCGCCCATCTCTAGTTTTTGGGCGATGACCGCGTCCGTGGGCAGGTGCAACATAGTGCCCGCGCCCGCCGCCTTTTCCAGCAGTCCGGCGCACTGGGCTACCATCGGCTGCTCCAGGAGCGATGCGCCTATACCCAGGCCCTTGGCCTTGAGGAAGGTGGCGGCCATGCCGCCGCCCACGAAGATGTGCTCGGCATGGCCCACCAGGCGCTGGAGCACCTTGAGCTTGTCGGACACCTTGGCTCCGCCCATCAGCGCGGCCAGTGGGCGCCGGGGCTCCTCCAGAGCGCCGCCCAGGAAGCGCAGCTCCTTCTCCAGCAGCAGCCCCGCCACGGCGGGCAGGTGGTGCGCCACACCCTCCGTGGAGGCGTGAGCCCGGTGCGCCGTGCCGAAAGCGTCATTGACGTAGGTATCGGCCAGGCCCGCCAGGGCCCGGGCAAAGTCCGCATCGTTGGCCTCCTCACCCGGCCAGAAGCGGATGTTCTCAAGCAGCAAAACCTCGCCCGCCCGCAGCCCTTGGGCGGCGGCCAGTGCCTCAGGACCAGGCGCATCGTGCACGTAGGTTACGGGAGTCGCAAGAAATTCTGCGAGGCGCTCGGCCACGGGGCCCAGCTCCATGTCCGGGTTGCGCTCCCCGCCGGGGCGGCCGAGGTGGGTGCACAGCACTACCGAGGCCCCCTGCTCACGGAGATGGGTGATGGTGGGCAGCGCCTCGCGGATGCGGATGTCGTCGGAGATGCGCGTCGAGCCCCGCTCGAAGGGAACGTTGAAGTCAACGCGCACCAGCGCGCGCTTTCCGCTCCATGCGATGTCGCGGACGGTCTTCTTGGCCATGCTTCAGTCCTCGGGTATCAGTGTCAGCGATGCGGCCACGGCAGCCCAACGCCCTGCGGGCTCGCCCGAAGCTGCCAGGGCCGCCAGCGCGGCCTCGCGCGCCTGCGTCACGGCGCCGGAGCAACGCTCGCGGGTCCCCGCCCGCTCCAGCGTCCCGCGCAGCGCGTCCAGATGCGCGGGCTCCAGCACCCGCTGGAAGTAGACGTTGCCCAGTTCGCGCTTGGTGGCTAGGTCCGCGCGCTCCTGCAGCTCCACCACGGGGTAAAGCTTGCTCTTGGAGAGGGCCCGTCCGCGCCCCTCCTCGGAGGCCTCTCCCCAGAGCGCGGCCAGGTCATCGGCCATCTGCGCCGCCACCCCCAGCGCCTCTCCGAATGAGCGCAGCGCGTCCACCCGCGCCGGGTGCGCGCTAGCGGTGGCGGCACCCACGGCCAGCGCACCGCCCAACAGGCCGCCCCGTCGCTTTCGGGCCATGTCCGTGAACTGGGCTACGGACACGTCCACGCGCTCCTGGTAGGTCAGCTCCAGGAACTGCCCCTCGGCGTGGGTCAGCGCGGTGGCATCCAACTCATGGGCGGACGCGATGGCTCCGTCCGGCGCTCCGGGTTCTGCTTCTGAATGCCGCAGCAGCCTGAGGCGGGCCAGGGCGTGCAGCGCGTCACCCACGTTGATGGCCTGGGCTGGGCCCCACAGCCACCACACGGCGGGCCGCTCCGGGGTGCCCTGCGCGCCCAGTTGCATCTCCTGGTGAACGGCCACCGAGGCAGCCAGCAACTCCACGGCCACTGCGCCCTGCATCGCATCTGAACCGCCTGCCTCAAGGGCCAGGGCCCCCAGGAGCCGGAATGGGGGTTCGCCCTGCTCTGGCGCCCCCTCCCTGTCTGTCAGGCCAAGCGCGTAGGACATCATGCGATAGAGGGGGAGCCCGGAAGCGCCGGCCTGCTCCAATGTACGTGCGAGAGCCGCATTCACAGCGTCCTGATGGGCGGCCAGCGGGTTGTCGGCGGCGGGGTCCATGGGATGCTCTCGGGGGTGGGGTGCAGACGGGCTGCAGCATAGCAAAGGAGACCTCGTTGCGCCCGCGTTGACCCCATTTCCACACGGGTGATAGCGTTAGCCAACCCTCTCCCACGCGCAGGAGACCCATGGCGAAGCAGCCAGCGTCCAACTCCCCCGACGAGCAGACCCACCGGGTCAAGACCTCAGGGGACGTGGAGGTTTCCACCTACCTGGAGATCGCGCAGGAGCGGGAGGGCCACTCTACCGAGCACACACCGCATCCCCCGGCGCCCACCGAAGCCATCGCGGTGCTGGACTTCGGCTCCCAGTACTCCCGTCTCATCGCCCGGCGCATCCGCGAGCTGAACGTCTACTGCGAGATCCTCCCGCCCAACGCCACGCGTGAAGCGGTCTCCAAGCTGAATCTGAAGGGCATCATCCTCTCCGGCGGGCCAGCGAGCGTGTACGCGAAGGATGCCCCGCAGGCGCCCTCTTGGGTGTATGCCGCGGGCGTGCCCGTGCTGGGCATCTGCTACGGCATGCAACTGCTGGCCCACCAGCTGGGCGGAAGCGTCGCGTCCTCCACGGAGCGCGAGTACGGGTTCGCCGTCCTGCGGCGCAACGAGCGTTCACCTCTGTTCGAAGGACTGGAGCAAGAGCAGCCTGTGTGGATGAGCCACGGCGACCGCATCGAGCAGATGCCGCCGGGGTTCAGGGCCATCGCCTACTCCGATAACTCCCCCGTCGCCGCCATGGCGGACGACGAGGGCCACTACGGCATCCAGTTCCACCCGGAGGTGGCGCACACGCCTCAGGGTACGGAGATGCTGCGTAACTTCGCCACACGCATCTGTGGCCTGTCGGGCTCCTGGACGCCAGGCAACTTCGTGCGCGAGACGGTGGAGCGTATCCGAGCTCAGGTTGGCGACGGCAAGGTCATCTGCGCGCTCTCCGGCGGGGTGGACTCGGCGGTGACCGCCAAGCTGATCCACGAGGCGGTGGGCGACCAGCTCACCTGCATCTTCGTGAACAACGGCCTGCTGCGCCGGGAGGAGCCGGAGCGGGTCCGCGAGGTGTTCACCCGCAACCTGGGGCTCAACCTGGTTTACGTGGAGGCCACGGAGCGCTTCCTGACCGCCCTGGCCGGGGTGACGGACCCCGAGATCAAGCGCAAGCGCATCGGCAACGAGTTCATCGCCATCTTCGAGGAGCAGGCCGGCAGACTCGGCGAGGTGGACTTCCTGGCCCAGGGCACCCTGTACCCTGACGTTATCGAGTCCCAGACACCGGAATCGTCCGCCGCGCACAAGATAAAGACCCACCACAACGTGGGCGGGCTGCCGGAGCGCATGAAGCTCAAGTTGGTGGAACCACTGCGCTACCTGTTCAAGGACGAGGTGCGCCTGGCGGGGGCTGAACTGGGCCTGCCAGGCGAGATACTGAACCGCCAGCCGTTCCCCGGCCCCGGCCTGGCCATCCGGGTCATCGGCGAGGTGACCGGCGAGAAACTGGACGCCCTCCGTGCCGCGGACTGGATCGTCATGGATGAGATCAAGCGTGACGGCCTGTACGAGAAGCTCTGGCAGTCCTTCGCCGTCCTCACCGACACCCGCACGGTGGGCGTCATGGGCGACCAGCGCACCTACCAGCACGTGGTGGCCCTGCGCGCGGTGACCAGCGAAGACGCCATGACCGCCGACTGGGCGCGCCTGCCCTACGAGACGCTCGCGCGCATCTCCTCCCGCATCGTCAACGAAGTTGGGGCGGTGAACCGGGTGGTGTATGACATCACCTCCAAGCCGCCCGGCACCATCGAGTGGGAGTAGGCACCCCATGAACGTCCTGGTCATCGGCGGCGGTGGGCGCGAGCACGCTCTGTGCTGGAAGCTGGCGCGCAGCCCGCGCGGGCCGCGCATCTTCTGCGCCCCGGGCAATGCGGGCACGGCGTCCATCGCAACCAACCTTGACGTGAAAACCGACGACGTGGAGGGCCTGCTGGCCGCCGCGCGCGAGCACGCTATCGACGTGACGGTGGTGGGCCCGGAGGCCACACTGGTCGCTGGGGTGGTGAACCGGTTTCGGGCCGAGGGGCTGCGCATCTTCGGCCCCACCCGCGAGGCGGCCCGCATAGAGTGGTCGAAGGCCTTCGCCAAGGAACTGATGGCCCGCGCTGGTGTGCCCACAGCCGCCTTCGGCACCTTCGACGACGCTGAGGCTGCGAAGACGTACATCCGCCAGCAGGGCGCGCCCATCGTGGTCAAGGCCGATGGGCTGGCCGCGGGTAAGGGAGTGGTGGTCGCGCAGCACGAGGACGAGGCGCTGGCCGCCGTGGACGCCATGATGACCGACCGCGCCTTCGGCGAAGCCGGGGCCAATTTGGTGGTGGAGGCGTGCCTGGTAGGTCAGGAGGTAAGCGTCTTCGCCTTCACTGACGGGGCCTGCGTCTCCCTGCTCGTGGCGGCGTGCGACTACAAGCGCATACGCGATGGCGATAGGGGCCCCAACACCGGCGGCATGGGCGGCTACTCCCCGCCCCCCTTCTGGGACGCGGCGCTGGAGGAGCGCATCCGCACCACGTGCATCGAGCCCGTGGTGGCGGAGCTGGCCCGCTCAGGCATACCCTACACCGGCGTACTGTACGGCGGCATCATTCTCACGTCCGACGGGCCGCAGGTGCTGGAGTTCAACGCGCGCTTTGGCGACCCGGAGACACAGCTGATACTCCCACGCCTAGAGAACGACCTGCTGGACGTGGTGGACGCCGTGCTGGACGGGCGGCTCGACGCGCTGGATCTGCGCTGGAGCGACGACGCGGCCATCGGCGTGGTGCTCGCATCGGCGGGCTATCCCGGCCCCTTTGAGACAGGCAGGGTCGTCGGCAACCTGGAGACGCTGCCCCAGGGAGTGCTCACCTTCCACGCGGGCACGGGGCTGCGTGACGGGCAGGTGGTGACGGCGGGCGGGCGGGTTCTCATGGTGGTGGGGGTGACCGCCGACGCCAAGGCGGCGCGGCGACTTGCCTACCGAGCGGCCAACGAGGTCTTCTACGACGGCAAGATGCACCGGACAGACATCGCCGCGTTCGCGCGCTAGCGAGCGCCCCGCTCGCTGCGCTCGCTCGGCGGGAGGTGGACTACCCGTCCTTCGCGATGCGCAGGCCGGTGAACTGCCAACGATCCGGCGGGTAGAAGAAGTTGCGGTAGGTGCCGCGGATGTGGCTGGCTGGCGTTGCGCACGAGCCGCCGCGCAGCACCATCTGCCCCAGCATGAACTTGCCGTTGTACTCGCCCACCGCCCCCTCGGACGCGCGGAAGCCGGGGTACGGCAGGTAGGCGGAGCGCGTCCACTCCCACACATCGCCAAAGGCCTGCCGGTACCCGTCCACCCCCAGTGTGAGGCCTGAAGAGACCGGATGGTGCAGCCCAGACTCGACGAAGTTGCCCTCGATGGGTAAGCCGCCCAACGCGTGCTCCCACTCCTCTTCGCTGGGCAGACGCGCCCCCGCCCAGTGGGCGTAGGCGTCGGCCTCCACGAAGGAGACGTGGCTCACCGGTGCGTCCAAGTCTACCGGCACTAGGCCGGAGAGGGTGAAGTGGTGCCAGCTTCCGTCAATCTGCTCCCAATGAAGCGGGGCCTCCCAGCCCTCCCGCTGGGCGGCGGCCCATCCCTGGGAGAGCCACAGCGTGGGGGTGGCGTACCCGCCATCCTGCATGAACGCCAGCCACTCGGCATTGGAGACGGGGCGCGATGCCAGGGCGAAAGGCTCCAACAGCGCCCGGTGGCGGGGCGACTCGTTGTCGAAGGCGAAGTCCTCGCCTGCGTGCCCCACCTCCACGATACCGCCTTCGTAGGATCGCCAGGTGAGCGGCGCCGCAGGCGCGGTGGGGAGCGGGCGGTCGTGGTAGGCGGGCCTGAGGGGGTTCACCGAGAGGTTGTACTTGAGGTCGGTGAGCAACAGTTCTTGGTGCTGCTGCTCGTGGTGCATGCCCAGCATAACCAGCGGGGCCAGAGCCGCCGTCTGCTCAGCGGCCATTCCCTCCAGCAGCGCCAGCATTCCCTCGTCCACGTGGGCCCGGTACGCGTACACCTCCGACACGGTGGGCCTGGAGAGGGTGCCGCGCTCCGGGCGGGAGAACTGCGGGCCCACGGCGTTGTAGTAGGAGTTGAACAGCACCGCGTAGCGCTCGTCCACGGGCCGGTAACCAGGCAGGTGTGCGCGCAACAGGAACGTCTCGAAGAACCAGGAGACGTGCGCCAGGTGCCACTTGGCCGGGCTCACGTCGGGCATGGCCTGGATGACGTAGTCCTCCGTCTCCAGCGTGGCGCATAGGGCCTCGGTGGCAGCCCGCGCCTGCGTGTAGGCGGCGATAAGGTCCTCAGGGCCCTTGGCTGTGGTGGTCACCAGCGTCCTCCCGTGGGTAGGTCTCAGTATCGCGCGGGCGGCAATCACTCGCCAGGTTCAGATGCATAATGCGTCTTGGCCTGCGCGGGTGCGCGCAGCGCCCTCATGGGCTATCCTGACAAACGCCAGCCCACCCGTAGGGTGCCTCCCCCGTATGTTCATCCTGTGCGACTTCGACGACACCGCCGCCACGCAGAACGTGGCGGTTTTGCTCTTGGAGCGCTTCCACCCCGGTGGCTGGCGAGCGGCGGCCGACCGGTTCCGGCGCGGGGAGATATCCCTGGCCGAGTACCAGGAGCAGGCCTTCGCGGGTGTCAGCGCCCCCCAGGAGCAGCAGGCAGAACACGTGCGCCGGGCAGCGGCGTTGCGCCCCGGCTTCGTGGAGCTCGCCGCGCACTGTAAGCGCGAGGGCATCGGATTGGGTGTGGTGAGCCACGGGCTCGACTACTACATCCGCGCGCTGCTCAACGAGAACGGACTCCCCCACGTGGGCGTGCAGGCCGCCGAGCGCTCGCCGCAGACCGGCACCTACAGTTATCGGTGGGCGGACCCGGCCTGCGGCTGGTACCCCGGCAACTGCAAGTGTAGCGCGGTGCGCGCGCACCGGCAGGCAGGGCACGCGGTGCTGTACGCTGGCGACGGCGCATCGGACGCCTGCCCCGCCCGCGAAGCCGACTTCGTCTTCGCCCGCGACGTGCTGCTGTCCGTGTGCCGGGCAGAGGGCATCCCCCACCGGGAGCTCACCGATTTCTACGTGGTGCTGGACTACCTGCGCACCGCCCCCACGGAGGCCCGCTCGTGATCGACCGCTACGCCCACGAGGCGATGAAGGCCATCTGGACAGACGCCGGCAAGTACGAGAGGTGGCTGGCCGTCGAGGTGGCGGTGTGCGAGGCGTGGACGCGCCTCGGCGTGGTGCCCGAGGCCGACATGGCCAAGATTCGCCTCGCCACCTGGGACCAGGCCAAGCTGAACGAGAAGTTCGCCCAGACCAAGCATGACGTGACGGCGTTTCTCTACTCCGTCACCTCCTCCTTGGGCCCCGAGGGGCGCTGGGTGCACCTGGGCCTCACCTCCAACGACGTGTGGGACACGGCCACGGGCCTGCAGCTGCGCGATGCCTCGGCCATCCTGCTGAATGGAGTGGACCGGCTCATCGAGGCGCTGCGGGTTAAAGCGCTAGAGCACCGCGCCACGCTGATGATGGGGCGCACCCACGGCGTCCACGCCGAGCCCATCACCTTCGGCCTGAAGCTGGCGCTCTGGTGGGACGAGATGCGCCGCAACCGTGAGCGCCTGGCCGACGCTGCGGCCGGAGTGAGCGTGGGCAAGATATCCGGCGCGGTGGGCACCCACGCCACGGTGCCACTGGAGGTGGAGACCTATGCCTGTGAAACGCTGGGCATCCCCTACGCCCCCATCTCTAACCAGATCGTACAGCGCGACCGCCACGCCGCATTCGTCTCAACCCTGGCGGTGGTGGCCGCCTCTCTGGAGAAGTTCGCCACAGAGATACGCGGGCTTCAGCGCACCGAGGTGCACGAGGTGGAGGAGCCATTCGGCGAGGGGCAGACGGGTTCGTCCGCCATGCCACACAAGCGCAACCCCGACCTGTCCGAACGGGTGTGCGGCCTTGCACGCCTCATCCGAGGCAACGCGGTGACCGCGTTGGAGAACGTGGCACTCTGGCACGAGCGGGACATCTCGCACTCGTCAGCCGAGCGCATCATCCTGCCCGACGCCACCATGGCGCTGGACTACATCCTGGACCTGTTCACGTACATCGTCACCGGCATACGGGTCTTCCCGGAGCGAATGATGGCCAACATCGAGTCCACCCGTGGGCTGGTCTTCTCCCAACGGGTGATGCTCTCGCTGGTGGAGGCGGGCATGGCGCGGGAGGAAGGCTACCGGCTAGCCCAGCGCCACGCGGCCACCACCTGGGAGCAGAACCAGGATTTCAGGGATCTGGTGCGCCAGGACCCCACGGTGCAGGCCAAGCTCACCAGGGCCCAGCTGGACGAGCTGTTCGACTACGGCTACTACACCAAGCACGTGGAAGCCATCTTCGCGCGGGCCGGGCTGGAGTAGGCGATGACGCTGCTGACCACCAACCTGCCGAACCCGCTGCACAAGGGCAAGGTGCGCGACACCTATGACCTGGGCAAAGGCCTGCTGCTCATGGTCGCCACGGACCGCATCAGCGCCTTCGACGTGGTGATGCCCAACGGCATCCCCGACAAGGGCTACATCCTCTCTCAGATGTCCCGTTTCTGGTTCGAGCAGACCGGACGCATCGTCCCCAATCACTTTGTTGGGATGGCCGATGACCCGGCGGCACTGGGCCCAGTGGCTGAGCATCCCACCATCAAAGCGCTGCCGCCCGGCATCGCCCGTCAGGCCATGGTAGTCAAGCGTGCCGAGCGCATCGACGTGGAGTGCGTGGTGCGCGCCTACCTGACCGGCTCGGCCCTGGTGGACTACCGCAAGAGCGGTAGCATCTTCAGCATTCCCGTCCCCGGCGGGTTGGTGGACGGCTCGCAGTTGCCGCAGCTGCTGTTTACGCCCACCACCAAGGCTGAGGCCGGGCACGACGAACCCATGACCATGGAGCAGGTGCGCGCACAGATCGGCGATGAGCTGGCAAGGCAGGTGGAGGCGCTCTCCTTCGCTATCTTCCGGTTCGCGCACGACTTCGCGCGTCCTCGCGGCATCATCCTGGCCGACACCAAGTTCGAGTTCGGAATCCACGCCGGGCGCGTCATCCTCATCGACGAGGTGCTCACCCCTGACTCTTCCCGCTTCTGGGACGCTGAGGGGTACGCCCCCGGACGCTCTCAGCCCAACTACGACAAGCAGTTCGTGCGGGACTGGCTGCTGACCCAGCCCTGGGACAAGACGCCGCCATCCCCTGCCCTGCCCGACGACATCGTCCGCAAGACCCGCGAGCGCTACCTGGAGGCTTACCGGCGCCTCTCGGGCACGCCGCTGCTGTGAGGAAGACCCACCAATGACTGAAGCGCAGCGCCCCAACGACGAGCAGCCGCAGGAGCCCGTTCCCTCCGATGAGCCGGAGACCCCTGCCGCCGAGACATCAATCAGCGAGCCGGAGGTCGAGCAGGCGGTCCCCGCCGCCGAAGCCGAGGCCCCAGCCGCGGAGCGGGAGCAGTCCGCCGCCGAAGCCGAGGCCCCGGCTGAGCCCGCGCCTATCGCTTATGCCGCGGCTCCCGCTGCGGCTGCCGCCGCCCATGCCGAGACGGAGCGAAAGCGCCGCAGTCCTGCCAAGCGCACCGTCTCCCGCGCGCAGCGCCGCGAGCGCTCCGTGGCCAAGCGCCGGCGTCGACGCACGCTCATCGCCGTGGGTGGGGGGTTCATCGCCAGCCTGTTGATATTGGGCATCGTGCTGCCGTCGGTGGTACCCCTGGCGAGCCCCGGCCAGAACGCGACGCCCACCCTGGTGCCCGCGGCGGGCACCCAGGTTACCGTGCAGGATGCCGTGGAGGTGGCCGAGGGCGAGCAGCACGAGGCGTACACAACCACGCCGCCCACCTCCGGCGCGCACTACGCGGTCCCCGCCCCCTGGGGTGTGCTATTGGAGCAGCAGGCTGATGAGGCCATCGTGAGGAACCTGCAAGAGGGAGCAGTGGTGGTGAACCACAACCTGTCCGACCCCACCCAGGTCGAGATGCTGACCGACTACCTGACCGGGCAGGCCGGCTACCCCGGCTGCTTGGTGGCCCAGCCCTACGACGCCGTCGCTGACGGGAACATCGTCCTGACCGCGTGGGGCTGGAACCAGACCATCACCGGCTTTGACGTGGAGGCGCTGGATGCCTTCATCGCCTCCCACCGCAACCGCGGGCCACTGTTCCTGGACAACAACTGCGGCGTGACCCCCGCGGTGGCGGTACCCACGCCCACCCCCGTCGTGCCAGACCACACCAACCCCTAGGACGCACCCATGCGCTTCACCGGCCAGGTCCACATCCAGCTCAAGCCCGGCGTCAATGACCCGCAGGGCAACGCCGTGCAGCATGGACTGCACGCACTAGGGTTCTCCTCCGTGGACCAGGTGCAGGTGGGCAAGTACCTGACCCTCCGGCTGGAGGCTGCGGATGAGACCGCCGCCCGCAAGGCGCTGGAGGAGATGTGCGGCAAACTCTTGGCCAACCCAGTGATCGAGTCGTACCGGGCCGAGGTCGCTCCCGCCTAGGGGTGTGCGACTAGGAGAGGGTACCCTTGGTGGAGGGCACCGCGTTCGGGGCCCGCGGGTCAGGCTCGACCGCATCGCGCAGCGCGCGCGCTAACGCCTTGAACGTCGCCTCCGCCTTGTGGTGGGCGTTAACACCGGAGAGCACCTCGGCGTGCAGGCTGATGCGCGCCTCCGTGGCGAAGGAGTGCAGAAAGTGGCGCACCAGGTCGCCCGGCAACTCGCCGATGGTGGTGCCGGTGATGCCCAACTCCACCACAGCATAGGGGCGTCCGGAGATGTCCAGCGCCACGCGCGCCTGCGCCTCGTCTAGCGGGACGATGGCGTGGCCCATTCGCCGGATGCCCACCGCATCGCCCACCGCATCGGCGAAGGCCCTCCCCAGTGCGATGCCCGTGTCCTCCACGGTGTGGTGCCAGCCGGTGCGAGCGGCATCACCCTTGGCCTCGATCTTGAGGTCGAAGAGGCCGTGTCGGCCCAGCTGGTCCAGCAGGTGGTCGAGCATCCCGTTGCCGGTGCTCACCTCGGTGCGGCCGGTGCCATCCAGGCCGATGGTGACGGCGATGTCCGTCTCTCCCGTCAGCCGCTTGCAGGTGCCGGTGCGCTGGGCCACCTCAGTCCTCCATCGCCTCGGCAAGCGCTGCCATGAGGCGGTCGGTCTGCTCGGGCGTGCCCACCGATACCCGCAGGTAATCGGCCAGAACGCCGCGCGCGTAGTATCTCACGAAGACTCCGCGCCGAGCGAGGCCTTCATACACCACCTTGCCGCGGCCCTGTGGCATGCGGGCGAGGATGAAGTTCGCCTCCGACGGCAGCGGGTTCACCCCCGGCACCCCGGCCAGCAGCCCGGCAAGGCGCGCGCGCTCGGCGATGATCCGCCCCGCCCGCTCGTTGAGCGTGTCCACATCGGCCAGTGAGGCCAGCAGCGCAGTCTCGGCGGCCTGGGAGATGTTGTACGGCGGCTTGGCGCGCATGAGCACATCGGCCAGCTCCGGGGCCATGAGCCCGTACCCTACCCGTAGCCCGGCGAGGCCCGCCCACTTGGAGAGGGTGCGCAGAACCACCAGATTGGGGTGCTGGGGCACCAACGAAGCCACGGAGCGCGCGTCGAACTCCACGTACGCCTCGTCCACGATGACTAGGCAGTCCGCCTCCAGCAGCCGGAGGATGTCTTGAGGAGCCGTGGCGTTACCCGAAGGGTTGTTGGGCGAAGCGAATATGACGGCCTTCACGTCGGGCCGGTTGCACGCGTCCACGGTGGCCTTGACGTTCAGGGCGAAGCGCGCATCGCGCTCAACCGGCAACGTCCGCCCGCCGCACACCTGCGCGCTGAAGGCGTACATGCCGAAGGTGGGCACCGCGTTGACGATGGCCTCCCCAGGCGCCAGCAGCGAGCGGAACAGCAGGTCGATAATCTCATCACTGCCGTTGCCGACGACGACGTGTTCTTGGCTCAGCCCAACGTAGCGCCCGACGGCCTCGCGCGCAGCCACCTGGGCCGGGTCGGGGTAGAGGTGGATGCGACGCATTTCCGCCAGCGCCTTCGCCACCTTGGGCGAAGGGCCATAGGGGTTCTCGTTGGCGTTGAGCTTGACCACCTCGGACTCCGGGATGCCCGCCCGTGCGGCCAACGCCTCCGGCGGGTCCACCGCCTCATAGGCGTCCAGCCCCAGCAGGTGCGGTTGTACCATGTCCAGCACGCGACGGCGCGCCATCAGCGGTCCTCCGGGAGGAAGTCCTTGTCGGGCTCGCCCGCCCCTTCGAGGCGCCGCTCCATCGCACGGGCGTGGCCGATGAGCCCCTCTGCACGGGCTATGGCAGCAGCAGCCCGGCCCAGCTCCCGCAGGTGCTGCGGGCGCAAGGCGATGACCGGCACCTGCTTGAGGAAGGTGTGCACCCCCAGGGAGGAGGCGTAACGAGCCGTGCCGCCCGTGGGCATGGTGTGGGATGGGCCGGCCACGTAGTCGCCCGCCACCTCCGGGGAGTCCTCACCCACAAAGATGCCGCCCGCGTTGCGCACCAACCCGACGTAGGAGGCGGGATCGCGCACCAGCAGGCACAGGTGCTCCGGGGCGAAGGCGTTGGCGAGGGAGATGCCCTCCTCCACGCTCTCCACCACCACGGCCACGCCCTGGCGCTCCAAGGCGGCGGCTGCCACGGCACGGCGCTCTAGCACAGCCAGCTGCTGTTCCAGCGCATCGATCACGGCCTGCGCCTGCGCGGCGGAGGTGGTGATTAGAACGGGCGAGGCCAGCTCATCGTGCTCGGCCTGAGCCAGCAGGTCCGCGGCAGCTATCTGGGGGTCAGCGGTCTCGTCCGCCAGCACCACCGTCTCCGTCGGGCCGTACAGGCCGTCGATGTCCACGTTCCCGTACACCTCGCGCTTGGCCAGAGCGACGAACGCCCCGCCAGGCCCGCAGATCTTGTCCACCTTGGGCACGCTCTCGGTGCCGAAGGCCATGGCCGCGATGGCCTGTGCCCCACCCACGGCGAAGAGCCGGTCAACGCACGCGATGTGTGCGGCGGCCAGGGTCTCCGGGGTGGGGTTGGGCGTGCACAGCACCACCTGCTCCACCCCGGCCACCTTGGCGGGGATGGCCGTCATGAGCACCGTGGACGGGTAGGCCGCCGTGCCACCGGGGATATAAAGGCCCACCCGCTCTAGGGGCACGATGCGCTGCCCGTATCCGGCGTTCGGGTCGTCCCATCCCTGGGGCATGGACCTCTGGTGGTACGCGCGCACCCGCTCCGCGGCGGCAAGCAGGGCCTCCACCATGGGCTCAGGCAGCGTCTTGAGGGCGCTGGCCCAGCGTTGCGGCTCCACCTCAACGACCGACAGGTCTGCCCCGTCCAGGCGTTCGGCCCAGCGCCGCAGAGCCTCATCGCCGTGCTCACGCACGTCGGCCACGATGCGGCGCACCGCCTCGGAGGCGCTCACGGGCTCAACGAACAGACCCTGCATGCGCTCGGCGGCGGCGGGCGAGAGGCGGGGCTCCGCGTAGCCGGGCGTGCGGGCCAACGCAGCCAGCCCCTGCTGGTAGCCGGTGACGGTGCGCATCAGCCCAGGCCCAATGCAGCGCGCAGGTCGCGGAACACGCTGGAGGAGGAACCGAAGACGTAGTCGGTCCCCGACACGGTGACCGAGGAGCCACCGATGGCTCGCAGGTGGTCCACCACCGCCGGCAGGTGCTCTCGCCGCACCACGGAGGTGACGGCGAAGAGCGTCTTGCCGTTGGGGGTGTAGACGCGAGAGACGGTGGGGCCCTGTAGGCCGCTGGCCTCAGGCTTCTCCAGCACCCGCTGGGCAACGGCCTCCTCGGAGGCTCCGGCCACGTTGGCAGAGACCCTCTGGTAGGCGCCCGCCGCACGGTGGGCCTCGATGCGCTCGATGACCTCGCGCGCGGGTTCAAGGCGCTCCGGGTGCTCGCGCAGCAGACGCCCGTTACCCACCAGCGCACCCTCGGACGTCAGCACCGTGCCGTCATCCAGGCGCTTGAGGTGGTTCTCGCGCAGTGTCACGCCGGAAGCGGTCAAGTCAACGATGATGTCGGCATAGCCCATGGCAGGCGTGGCCTCGATGGTGCCGGACACCGACGCTATAGAGAAGTAGTTGACGCCATGGCCGAAGAAGAAACGCTGCACCATGCGGGGATACTTGGTGGCGATGCGCAGCTCACGGCCTGACTCGCGGAACTCCACGGCCAGGTCGGCCAAATCCGCCATGGACTCCACGTCCACCCACGACTCCGGCACGGCCACCACCAGCTCGCACTGGCCGAAGCCCAGCGCCGGCATGATGACCAGGCTGTCTCCGCCTTCGACGCGCGATTCCTGATAGCGGTCGAGCCCCACCAGACCCAGGTCCGCGTTGCCGTCCTCAACGCGCGCCGTGATATCGGCGGTGCGCTGGAAGACCACCTCTAGCCCCTTCACCAAGGGGATGGAGGCAGTGTAGCGGCGGGCCGAAGGCCGGTTCACCTTCAGGCCGCAGTCGGCCAAGAACGCCAGCGTGGGGTCACGCATCTCTCCGTCCGAGGGAATGGCGAGACGCAGCGGCTCCTTGGTGCTCCGGCTAGAGGCGCGTTTCGGCGACATCGCCATCCCTTCCCACGCGCATCACCGTGCCGATGCCCTTCGCCTTGGCGTAGCGTGCCGTCTCGGTGTCGGTGCGCAGGCCACCCAGGTCCAGCTCCGCCGGGATGCCCTGGGCGCGCAGTCGCTCCGCCGTGGCGACGGCCTCGTCCTGGGAGCCCTCCAGCGCTACCACCAGCACGCGCATGGCCCCCTCGTCATCGTCGGCGCCGAAGTCGGCCGCAAGCAGCGCGGAGACGCGCTCCAGGCTGTAGGCGAAGCCCATCGCCGGGACGTCCTTCGCCCCGCCCAGCGCCGTCACCAGCCCGTCATAACGCCCGCCGCCGCCCAGCGCGGGGGCACCGGACACGCGGGCGTGGTCCAGGTTGAACACCACGCCGGTGTAGTAGGCGATGCCACGCGCCAGGCCCAGGTCCAGCTGCACCGGAACGCCCTTCAGGTCGTAGTGGCCCAGGGCCTGCAGGAAGGCGTCCAACGGCTCCAGCACGGCCTCATCCAGCCCGTAGGAGCCAACTAGCTTGCCCAAGCGCGAGCGAGTGCGCGCCGCAGGGCCGGTAGTCTCCACCAGATCAGCGGCCAGGCGCAGGGCGCGCTCCATCACCTCGGGCACCGAGGCTTCCTGCATCTTCTTCAGGTAGCGGGTAAAAATCTCCTCCGACGTGCGCTGGCCGGTGTGCCCGTCCACGCCCGCCGCGAGGAACGCCTTTACCATGCCTTCGGCGTCCTCCGGGGCCATGCGCTGGGCGATGCGGGTGATGGCGCGCCGACGTCCCTCGTCCAGCAGACCAAGCTCGGCGGCACGGGCGCGCACCTGCTTCATACCGTCGGGCCTGGAGCGCAGGGCGCCCAGGCTCCCCAGCACGAACACGCGCGCCCGCTCCGGCAGGCCCAGGCCCGCCAGCATGGCGCTGACCACGCCCACGTGCCCCACCCGCAAATTGTAACCCTTCACGCCAAGAGCCGAGAGCCCCTGCGAGGCGAGGGCCACCACCTCGGCGTCGGCCGCGGGGCCACCCGCCGAGAGCAATTCGGCGCCCAGCTGCTGGAACTCCATGCCGCCCTCGCCGCCACCCTCGTAGCGGAACACCGGGCCGCAGTACTGCCAGCGCTGGGGCGCGGGGCCGGAGAGGGTGCCGTCGATGAAGGCCCGCACCACCGAGGAGGTGAACTCCGGGCGCAGCGATTGCCAGTGGCCGGAGGGGTCGGTGAAGGAGTACATGCGAGAGGCCAGCTCCCCTCCCGACTTGCGCAGGAACAGGTCTGTGCTCTCCAACACGGGCGTCGCAACCACGCCGTACCCACGCCGGTCGAGGAAACGCTCGAGGCGCTGGCGGATGATAACCATGCGCCGCCAGGAGGCGGGCGCGTAGTCGCGGACGGGCTGCACAGGTGCTCCTTCAGACCGATGGGCGGGGCTCTAGCGCGTGCGCTCGCACGTAGGAACTCTTATTGTACCGGAAGGCCCGGAGGCCCAGCAAACGCACCGTCATCGGGCGCAAAGATCTAGACCGTCAGGTTGCGAGGGTCACGTCACCGGCGGGCAGCGTGTGGACCCGCCCGTCGTCCGTCCGCAACAATAGCCGGCCTTCCCGGTCCACGTCTTCGGCGATGCCGGCCAGCGCCCCGCCTGGCACACCCACCCGAACCCGCTTGCCCAGCGTGTCCAGCGCCGCGCGCCAGCGGGCCACAAGGTCTTCGCCGCCGACCCCGGCTGCGTACGCGCCGTCCAGTGCCGCCAGCACCACGGCACCGGCGTGCGCCGGTTCGAAATAACCGCTGGTGAGGGCCCGCAGGCTGGTGGCCGTTTCCGCGATTGCGGGGTGAGCGGCGGGGTCCAGGTTCAGGTTCAGGCCGATTCCTATCACACAGGCCGTCGCGCCATCGGTGCCTGTGCGCCCCTCGGCCAGCACACCCGCCAGCTTGCGCCCGTCCACGTGCACGTCGTTCGGCCACTTCACCGCCGCCTCCACCCCGGCCAGCGCGCGCACCGCATCGCACACCGCCAGCGTTGTGGCCACGGTGAGCAGCGGCACCACGGCCAACGGCGGGCGCACCAGCACCGAGAGCAGCAGCGCATCGCCGGGGCCCGCCTCCCAGCGGCGCGCAAAGCGCCCCCTGCCCTGGGTCTGCGTGTCCGCCTGCACCGCGGTTCCGTGGCGCGCGCCTGCGTCGGCCAGCGCCCACGCCGCATCCTGGGTGGACACAAGGGTGCCGTAGCCGTTGATGTGGCGGCCCAGGGTATGGGCCGAGTCGAATCGCTCCCAGACGGGAGTGTCCATCACGCACCTCGGACGGTGGGGTAACGGGCGCATCATAGGCCCACGCACAAGTGCATGCACCGTGGTAGCATCTCGCCACCTTGGCACACAACGCCGGCGCGCCAGCCCCCCAAAAACCCTCCTTCTGGGCACTGCTCAGCCCCAAAACGCTGCCCGTCTTCCTCATGTTCTTCTTCTGGGGGTTCGGCACGGGCGGTCTGTGGCTGGTGCGTCCCCTGTTCGCCTATGACCTAGGTGACTCGTTCCTCTTGGTGGCGCTGGTCTCATCCGTCAGCGCTGCCCCCCGCGTCATAACGGGGCCGCTCACCGGCTGGCTCACCGACCGGTTCGGCCGCAAGCCCTTCATCATCTTGGGCGCGGTGCTACACATCATCGCCCTCACCTCCGACTTCTTCGTCCATCACTACCTGGCGTTCTTCCTGCTGGAGATACTGGCGGGAACCGGCATCAGTGTGTGGATGACCTCCGCCTCCGCCCTGTTGGCGGACTCCACCGTGGTGGAGACGCGCGGGCGCGCCGTGGCGCTGCGCGAATCGTCCTCGCGTATCGGGCTACTCACGGGCCCGGTGGTGGGTGGCCTGATCGCCACCTTTATCGGTCTGCGCTGGGTGTTCCTGTTCATCGCCGCAACCAAATTGGCCGTGGTCATCGTTACCGTCCTGCTCATCAGGGAATCCGCTAAGCGCAGCCCGCGCCGGGCCCGTTCCGGCGCACCCTGGTGGCGGGCCGACATGTCCATGTTCCGCACCCGCGCCTTCTTCGCTCTGGCGGTGGGCACCGTTGGGCTTGGTCTGGTGGTGGGCGGCACGGGCGTGTTCCGCACCCTCTTCCCCGTGCAGACCCGTCAGGTAGCGGGGCTGGACGCGGCGGCAGTGGGTAACCTCATCGCCGTTGCCGGTCTGCTGGCGCTCATCGCCTCCATGCCAGCGGGCCTCGCCACCGACCGGTACGGGCGTAAGAAGCTACTGCTGGCCAGCCTCTCCCTCACCGCGGTGAGCGTTTGGCTCATGGCGGGGACTACCTCATTCGCCTCTGCCGCCATCGCCGTCATCGTCTTCGGCACCGCCGAGGCCATGGGCACCGGGACGATCCAGGTTTACGCAATGGACCAGGCCCCGGATCACATGCGCGGGGCGTTCCTGGGCGTCTGGCATCTGTTCACCAATATCGGACAGATAACCGGCCCTCTGCTCATCGGCGGCATCGCCGACTGGCTCGGCTTCACCACGGCCTTCTGGATCGTCGCTCTGGTGCTTGTAGCGGCCACGGCCATCGTCGCCATCTTCGGCGTGGAGACGGGCAGACGGGGTGGACGCGTTCCGGCGCCTGGCAGTCCGGTCCCAGCCGGTACCGCGCCGGACGCTATACTGTCGCCACCGGCGGGCGAGCCCGCCAAACCCCCTTCGGAGGATCGCGATGCCCCGCGTTGAGGAGAAGCTGGCGAGCCTGGGCCTCAAGCTGCCCGACCCCGTGCCCCCCGCGGGCTCCTACCTGGTGGGCTACCGCGCCGGGGACCTAGTGTTCACCAGCGCCGTGGGCCCCCGCACCGCAGACTCCAACATCACCGTGGTGATGGGGGGAGGCGGTACGCTCGAGGAGGGGTACGAGGCTGGACGGCGCGCCTGTCTGCGCATGCTCTCCAACCTCAAGACCATTATCGGCGACCTTGACAACGTCGTGCATGTGGTCAAGGTCTTCGGCATGGTGCAGTCCACCCCGGACTTCAACGACTACGCCAAGGTGGTCAACGGCTGCTCCGACCTGCTGATGGAGCTGTACGGCGATGCCGGGCGGCACGCGCGCTCGTCCATGGGCGTGGCGCGCAACCCCTTCGACGGCACCGTGTCCATCGACGCCGTGTTCGAGGTGCGCTAGCGCCTCCCAGGAGCGGGCGGGAGTAGCTCAGTGGTAGAGCGCCTGCCTTCCAAGCAGGATGTCGCGGGTTCAAATCCCGTCTCCCGCTCCATCCCCGACTACCTGCGGTTCCTGCGCCCCAGCTGCGGCCACGCGGCAGGGGCCGCGCAGCGCGCCAGACGCTCCTCCAGCCCCAACCTCCCATCCCATGCCGCGCCGATGATGCGCTGGCCGTTGAACCCGTCCGCCTCATCGGACGCGAGCCATACCACCGGTTCGCCCATCACCTCAGGACGTAGAAGGCGGGAGCGGTCGAACTCGGGTGGCGCCTTCACCATGTTGGTGTCCGTAGCCCCGCCCGGCACCAGCACGTTAGAGGTGACGCCCGTGCCCGCCAGGTCCGCTGCCATCACCGAGGCCAGTGCCTCACACCCCGCCTTTGCCGGGCCGTAAGGGGAGGTCTCGCCCCGGATCATGGTGTCGAAACTGGTGGTGACAGAGACGATGCGCCCCCAGCCCTGCGCCAGCAGGTAGGGAGTGGCGGCGTGGGCCATGTGGAAGTAGCCGTTGAGGTTCACGGCCAGCACCCGCTCCCACACCGCGGGGGCGTCCTTCCAATAGGAGAGTGGCTCCGTGGCCCCGTGGACGGTGTGCGGGTTGATGCCCGCGCAGTTGACCAGAACGTGCAGGCCACCCAACCCCGCGATGGCTGCGTCCACAGCGGCATGAGCCTGCGCGGGGTCGGACGTGTCCACCCTTACCGCCAGCGCGCTACCCTTCCCGCCCAACGCCTCGGCCTCGGCAGCCACCGTACGGGCCGCGGCCTCGTCCACGTCAGCGATACCGACCCGTGCGCCCGCTCCCGCCAGGGCGAGCGCCATGGCCCGCCCCAGTCCACGGGGGCTCCCCGCTCCCGTCACCAGCGCCACCCTGCCTGTAAGCATCTGTGCCATGGGTGCCCTCCTGCCGGGCTAGGGCGCAACCGTAACAGAGCCGTAACGGGGCCGTCACACGGGCTAAACACCCCGTAGCGATGCTGGTCTTGCCGCACAAACAGACGTGTGAGGGGTGAAGCGATGAGGACGGGTCTGCGTTTGGTTCTGCCGCTGTATGCGGCCATGGCGATGCTGGCCATCATGCTGTTGATGGCGGTGGCGACCGGGCAGACCAGCCTGAGCCTCGCAGGGCGAGGGGGACGGTGAGCCCCCCGCGCACTCGGGGGGCCCGGCTGATCCGAAATCGGCCCTACGACCAGCTAGGGCTGGTGATCACCGCGGGGCCGCTGAGCGGCGAGCCGCTCTAGCGCAGGCTGATGTAGCCTGTGCGGCGGCCGGCGATGTAGCCGGTCACCAGCAGCACGGCGCCGAAGGCCGCTGCCATCAGGGAGCGGCCGATGATGCTACCGGAGAAGTCATCGACCCCAAACAGCATGTCCAACGGGGCGGCCAGCGCCCAGGTGTCCAGCAGGATCCCCACCACCGAAACCGAGACCGTCACCACACCACCCACCAGGGCCAGCTGCTTCTTAGACATACATCCATCCAGCCGAGAATGAACATATTCTCATGCGGTCTTTGTCGGGTTACAAGGGGTTGGTCAATCCACTACCAGGATGAGCGCGCCGCCCGTGGAGCGAGCACGATGTGCCGGTTCCAGCCGGGCAGCGCCAGGCTCGCCCCTGCCCCCACGGCCACCTGTTGGCTGTCGCGCAGCTCCACGTCCAGGCTGCCCTGCAGCACATGCACCAAGTGGCCCTGCACACACTAGTGGTCCGCCAGGTAGCCGGGGCTATAGCGCACCTCGGCGCTGCCCGTCTACCCGGCCTTGGTGGTCTGTGGCATCCGTCGCCAGTCCACCACCAACGCGGCGAACCCCCTCAGGTTTTGCTGCATGCCTAGTCCAGTCCGGGCCCGTAGACGGTGCCGAACTCACCCCGGCGCACGGTGCGCGCGGTGAAGTTGGCCGCCGTTTGGGCCATGACCCACAGAGCTGATTCCTCAACCATCTCTAGCGGGTCGCCCTGCAAGCGTCCGGCGGTCATGTCGGTGGCGACGATGCCGGGCCACCAGGAGTTGATGGCCACACCTTCGCCCTTCACCTCATGAGCCAGCACCCAGGTGATGCGGTCCAACGCCGCCTTCGTGGATGAGTAGACCGTCTGACCGGGGCGCGGGGAGCCCACCCCAGAGCCGGAGGTGACGTTGAAGATGTTGCCAGCGCGCTGAGCCCGCATGCCGGGGAGCACCGCGCGTATCAGGTAGAGGGGCGCGAACACGTTGACGAGATAGGTCTGGTGTATCTCCTCCTCGGTGTGCTCCTGGAGGTTCTTGTCCACCAGGTGCCCGGCGTTGTTGCACAGGATGTCCACCCGCCCGTGCCGGGTGATGACCTCATCCACGAGCCGCTTGGCGTCAGCCGGGTCGGTGATCCGTGCGGCGATGCCCTCCGCGCGCCAGCCACTAGTCTTCGCCTCGGCCACCATGCTGGACAGGGTGCCGCCCTGCCCGGGAGAGGCCTCGAGGTTGCGAGCGGTGCCCACCACCGTCGCCCCTTGGCGTGCCAGCGCCAGGGCGAGTTGGCGGCCGATGCCACGGCTGGCGCCGGTGACGATGGCGATCTTGCCGGTGAAGTCAGGGCCGGTGCTCATAGGGCTCACCTCATGGTGGAGTGGGCCGAAGGATAGCGCTTGCCGACGGTGCGGCGCACCGGCCCTCCGCCCCGCATAAGCATCGGAGCAGACAACCGTCCGCCACGCATGCGCGTTTGCTCTGGGAGCGCGCCCGTCCGAAGAGTCCCCCGTGCAGGCAATTCGATGGAAGCATTGGTTGAAACTGTCGCCGCTGGTGCTGGTGGGGCTCTTGGTGCTGATGCAGGCTGTGCCCTACGGGCGCGCTCACACCAACCCTCCGGTCGTGACGGAGCCAGTCTGGGATAGCGCAACCACCCGTGAACTGGCCGTCCGCACCTGCTGCAGCTGCCATTCCAACGAGACAACCTGGCCTTGGTACTCCAACGTCGCGCCGTTCTCCTGGCTGGTGCAGAGCGACGTGGACGGGGGGCGCGCGGAGCTAAACTTCTCTGAGTGGAGTTCCAACCGGCCCTTGCGCAACGCAACGCAGACCGTGGGCGAGGGAGAGATGCCGCCCTGGTTCTACTTACCGCTGCACCCCGAAGCGCGCCTCTCGGCGGCGGAAACGGAGGAGCTGGCAGCGGGGCTAGCTGCCATGGCCGCAGGGCGCTAGGCGGTTGCGCCCAGCATCTCGCGCGCCTTCTCCTGCAGATCTTCGGGCCGGAAAGTTACTGCGGGCTCGCCCGCACCCTCGATGGGGAGCGCCCGCACCGGTACAACTTTTGCTACACTGCCCCGAACCTGGCGGACCTACCGCCAACTCACCGATGGGAGGCCCGATGGCCAAGAGCTACTTCCTTCACGACAACTGGCTGCAGGAGCAGGCTGAGAAGGGTGTTCCTCTTTACGAGGACTGCTACGTCCCGGACCTGCGCACCCTGGAGCTGGGGCACTGGGACGTGCGCGGGTGCGACGCCGCACTGATCCGCTTCACTGACATGGGCGGCGTCACCGAGGCCCGTGTCCAGGAGATCCCGTCCGGCGGGAGCCTCAAGCCCTTCAAGCTGGGCGTGGACGAACTGGTGTACGTGCTGTCCGGCCGTGGCTTCTCCTCCGTGTGGGGTGAGGTCTCCAAGACCCGGCGCGACTTTGAGTGGGGCCCTCGCTCAGCCTTCGTGGTTCCCCGCAACGCCTGGTGCGAGCTGAAGAACATGGGCTCCAGCCCCGTGCGGCTGCTCTTCTTCAACTACCTGCCCATCGCCATGACGGTCATCAACGACCCGGAGTTCTTCTTCAACAACAAACAGGTGAACACCGGGCCCATCGATGACGCGCAGCAGGACTTCTTCTCCGACGCCAAGGACGTAGTCAAGGACTTCGGCTCGGCGTGGGGGCGCATCGGCGGAAAGGTCTGGCGCGGCAACTTCTGGCCTGATCTCCTGGCATGGGACAAGCTGGTCTCCCTCGCCTCGCGCGGGGCGGGCGGTTCGTCCATCGCCATGTATGTCCCCAACTCGGAACTCTCCGCCCACATGTCTGTCTTCCCGCCGGGCACCTACAAGAAGGGCCACCGGCACGGGCCGGGGCGACTCATCGTCATCCCCGGCGGCGAGGGCTACTCCATCATGTGGAAGCAGGGCGGTGAGAAGACCGTCTACCCCTGGCAAGAGGGCTCGGCCATCACGCCCCCCGACCAGTGGTACCACCAGCACTTCAACACCGGAAACATACCGGCGCGCTACTTCGCCCTGCACCCGCCAGTGCAGTTCATCGGCAAGGACGACGACGACGGCGGCGACGCGCAGGACAACAACATCGAGTACGTCAACGAGGATCCGTGGATCCGGCAGCTCTTCGTGGAGAAGCTGGCGGAGAAGGGGCTGAAGACAGCGATGCCGGACGAGTGCTACACGAACCCCGACTACGTGTTCAAGCCGGCCAAGACCGCGGCCTCCTAACCACCGGCCTTCACACACTCCGCACATGGCGGGTGCGTTCCTTCACGCGCCCGCCATGTGTTATCTCTAGGGATGCCACTATCCGCATCCGCACCGTACGGGAGGGAACGCTGTGCTAACCAAGGCACAAAACGACCGGCTAACGCAGGTGGGGCCCGGCACGCCGATGGGCGCGCTGATGCGCCGCTACTGGCACCCCATCGCAGGCAGCTCACAGGTGAACGACGAGAACCCGACCAAGGAGGTGCGCCTGCTGGGGGAGGACCTGATCCTTTACCGGGACGCATCCGGCACCCTGGGGCTCATCGAGCCCGGCTGCCCGCACCGCAAGGCCTCCATGGCCTACGGCATCCCCGAGAAGGACGGCCTGCGCTGCTGCTACCACGGCTGGCTCTTCAACGAGAAGGGCGAGTGCGTGGATCAGCCGTCCGAGCCCGAGGGCTCACGCTTCAAGGACAAGGTGAAGATGCTGGCCTACCCCGTCCAGGAGTTGGGCGGCGTGGTATTCGCCTACCTGGGCCCCGCCCCTGCCCCCGTGCTCCCGAAGTGGGACGTGCTGGCCTGGCCGGGCTATCGAGACGCCTGGTCGGTCGTGCTTCCCTGCAACTGGCTCCAGTGCCAGGAGAACTCCCTGGACCCGCTGCACTTCCAGTGGCTCCACCGCTACTACGGCGGCTGGTGGATGAACCGCACCAAGCCCAAGGAGCAGCGCGACCTGTGGAACGCAGGCGTGGGCGCACGGGGAGCCGAGCACAGGAAAATCGGCTTCGAGATCACCGACTACGGCATCATCAAGCGCCGACTGGTGGGCGATGAGACCGAGGACATGGACCATTGGCGCATCGGCCACCCCATCCTCTTCCCCAACATCCTGCGGGTGGGCCACGGGCTGGAGTTCCGCGTTCCGGTGGACGACACCCACACCCTGCATCTGATCACCAATTACCGTCAATTCAATGCGGGCGAGAGCGCGCAGGCAGACATCGACGTGCCCTTTGAGGAGCGCCCGCTCTACGACGAGAAGGGGCGGCTGATCCGCGACTACGTCATCGCCCAAGACGCGCTGGCGTGGCTGGCCCAGGGCCCCATCTCCGACCGCACCACCGAGCGCCTCGGCGTGACGGACGTGGGCATCATCATGTTCCGGCGCATCCTGGAGGAGCAGATGCAGATCGTCTCGGACGGCGGCGAGCCCATGAACGTCCATCGTGACGTCAACGAAGGGGTAATTGAGCTGCCCTGCGAGTACTACAACTACCCCGGTTACGAGGGCACTGGCGGTCCCTTCAAGGACTACAAGCCCGGCAAGCCCGACGTGGAGGCCGCGCTCTCCGGCGATGGGATCAGCCTACCGGAGTGGGCCGAAGTGGACTCCAAGGCGATGGTCTGGGGCAAGGAAACCTCCGGCACCCGTAAGGGCGGGGCCTGGCTCTCCGACGGCAAGAAGCACTAAGCCGAGCGCCGGTTCATGGGACGAAAAGAGGGGGCGTCGCATCGCGGCGCCCCCTCACTCGTTCCTCTGACAAGCCCTACAGAGCGGCTGAGGCCAGCATGTCCACCTGCTCCGGGTCGAAGACGCCGGGACGCAGCAGCACCTCGTCCACCCCCGCCGCCTCGCAAGCCTTCAGCTGCTCCTTGATGGCGGCCGGGGTGTGCGGGAGCAGCCGGGCGCCCGCAGCAGTGGAGGGGCCGGGGCGGCCGGGCGCATTTCCTGGAGGCCCGCCCTGGTAGGCGTAGTAGCGCTGCACCTCTTCCATAGTGATACGCGCTGCCTCCTCGCCGATGGCGCAGGCCAGGCCTCCCACAAACAGCGGTCGGCCGGGCTTGCCCAGCGCCTTCCACTCCGCGGCCACCACGTCGTAGGTCTGCCTCGCCGCCTCCGGGTTGGAGACGGAGCCGATGACGTACCCGTCGCCCCAGCGGGCGGATCGGCGCAGAGCCGCGGGGGCACGCCCGCCGATTAGCAGCTCCGGGCCACCCTTGCGGGCAGGCGCCGGACCTGCGGGGCCCGCGCCCTTGGCGGCGGGGCCGCCCTCCCATATTTGCTTCATGGTCGCGAGCTGCTCTTCGAAGTGCGCGCCCCGGTTGCGGTAGACAGCGGGGGATGCGGTGAAATCATCCTCCCGGTTGCCCACGCCCAGGCCCAAGGTGAGCCGTCCGCCAGAGAGCATGTCCAGCGTGGCTGCCTCCTTGGCCAGCAGCCCAGCAGGGCGCAGGGGCGCCAGCAGTACAGAGGTGAGGAGACGCACGCGCTTGGTCACCCCCGCCACTATGGCCAGGGTCACCAGGGGTTCCGGATTCTCGTACACAAGTCGGTCCAGCACACTGAGGCTGGAGAAGCCCGCCGCGTCGGCACGACGTGCCCACTCCAGCAGCAGCTCCGGTCTGTCATGAGGCACCACCGTAGGGATGCCGATGCCGATACGCATGTCGCCTCCTTGGGTACGGCCCGCCCCTCCAGGGGCGCAGGCATACTAGCGCCCCATCGGCGCCACTGCCAGACGGGGGTAGCGCGAGAAAAGAGAACGGCCCGCCGTGGGGCGGGCCGTTCGTGCGTGTAAACCGAGATCCTTACTGCCAGCGGGCGAAGGCCCAACCGCCGCCGGTGCCCGCCTCGGTGCGGTACACGGGGACGTACTCGATAAGCTCCATCTTCAGCGGGGTGTCCGCCATGGCCCCACCCAGGGCCACCCAGTTCTGGGTCTCCGAGGCGGCGGAGTAGAGCCTCTCGCGAGGCAGGGACATGAGCCCCTGGGCATCCTTCTTCTCCAAGGCGCTCAGGCACGCGCGGTCCAGCACCTCGTCGGTGACGAAGTGCGAGAGCCCGCCGGAGCCCACGATGCACACCCGCGCGTTCGAGTCCCAGGAGCGCACCGCATCAGCCACAGCCTGGCCGAACTTGTAGGAGCGCTTGGCCGTGGGCTGGTTGGGCGGGTAGCAGGTGTTCTCGAAGATGGGGAGGATGGTGCGGGGTTTGTTGCCCATAATGCGCTTGACCACGAAGGCGAAGCCGTGGGGCAGCCCCTGGTCCACCGGCTCGGTGACGCGCACCGCGTCCGACTCGCCGTCACCCGTGGGGTAGCGGCGCACCACTGAGCCGCCGTAGTTCTCCCGCACCTCGGTGAAGTGCGAGACATCGAACTCGTGCTCGATCATGTAGTTGATGACGTGGCGGCCCAGCTCCTGCTGCACCGGCACGTCCATGGCTACATCGCCGTAGCCCTTGGCGATGGCTTCGGCGATGTCCTTGTCGTGCGGGCCGCGGGCCACGCGGGGGTGGATGGGCACCGACTTGCCCCAGAAGACGGTAAACGCGGGCATCAGGGAGTCGAAGAACCACTCGTCCTGGTCGTCGGAGATGATGACCGTCACGTCAGGGTTGACCTCGGCGAAGGTCTTGGCCAGCTCCGCGATGCCCCGCTGGCAGGCGGCCGCCTGCTCCTCGAACACTTCGAGGGTCAGCGGCTTCTCCCGGATGGCGGTGGGGACGCGCTTGAGGCCCTCCTCGTAGGACATGGAGATACCCTCGGGGGGGAAGACCAGTGCCTCGGACTTGTAGTCCACGGCGCGATAGCGGTTCCACTGCTCCCCGGTGAGGGCGAGCATGGGAGAGTGAGAGGTGCCGATACCGAGAACGATGTCAGCCATGGTGGCCTCCTTGTGCAAGGATGAGAAGCCCGCCCGCGCGGGCGCGGTGCAGGAATACCGGTAAACGTTCGTGCACTTTATACACCGGCTCGCGCCCGCGCCCAAGCCCACCGCCTCCCCGCTCTTGACATCCCAGGGGGGGCCATGTAGAAACGGCGTGCTCGCCGCGGGAAGAGCGGGGACCGCCCCGGCGCGCGCGCCGCACGCAGGTGCGCCGGCGCAACCCGCGTCCCGCAAAACAGGCACGGCTGAAACACCAGCCTGCACACTAAGGAGGATCGGGAATGATTCTTGACATGCACGCCCACACGGTGGCGCCGCCGGAGCTATACGCCTGGCGCGCCCTGCTCATGGCTGGGGGTGGATACCACGGCAAGGGTGCCCTGAGCCTCTCCGACGAGCGGGTGGAGCAGTTCGCCAAGCAGAACATCGAGATCATGGACAGCGTGGGCACGGACATGCAGTTCCTCTCGCCCCGCCCGTTCCAGATGATGCATTCCGAGAAGCCCACGGCCATCGTCGACTGGTGGTGCCAGGTCAACAACGACGTCATCGCCAAGCAGGTCAAGGCTCACCCCGACCGTTTCGCTGGCGTTGCCGCCCTGCCCCAGCACTCCGGCGAGCCCGACTCCAAGCACCTGCTTGAGGAAATCGACCGGGCCATAAACGAGCTGGGCTTCATCGGCGTCATGATCAACCCTGACCCCGGCGAGGGCCTCGGCTCCCAGCCTGGCGATGCCCACTACACGCCTCCCATGTCCGACAAGTACTGGTACCCCCTGTACGAGAAGTGCGTGGCCCTGGACATCCCGATTCACATCCACTCCGCGGCCTGCAAGGACCCCCGTGAGTCCTACTCCGCCCACTTCATCACCACCGAGTCGCAGGTGGTGCTGAACTTGGCCAAGCCGCAGTCCACCGTGTTCAAGGACTTCCCGAAGCTGAAGATCATCGTCGCCCACGGCGGCGGCTCCGTGCCCTTCCAGGTCGGCCGCTGGCGCGTGCGCCGGTTCAACGACATGAAGGCCAACGCCAATCTCGAGGACTTCGACGCCTCGATCCGCCGCATGTACTACGATGCGGTCCTATACAACAAGGAGTCCCTGGACCTCCTGTTCAAGATCTGCGGCACCGACCGATGCATGTTCGGCACCGAGAAGCCGGGTTCCGGTACGGCCATCGACCCCGCCAACGGCAAGTGGATGGACGACACTAAGCCAGTCATCGAGTCGATCGACTGGCTGACCGACCAGGACAAGAAGAACATCTTCGAGGACAACGCCAAGAAGGTCTTCCCGCGCCTGAAGCTGCCCGCCGGCAAGTAAACCGTCGCGGCTTTTCCTGACGGAATCACCGGGCGTACGGGCAGCAATCCGTACGCCCGGTGCTATGATTCCGCTGTTCTCTCGCATCATCGGCCCCCTTTCCGCTACCGGCGAGGGCTCGGCCGTCCCACTACTCTCCGGAGGAAGAACATGGCACAGCGCTCCCTCATCGCAACGATCGAAGGCCCCAAGGGCAAGGCCGAGGTGTACGAGGTCGCCGAGAGCGGCGCCGTGACCACCGCCACCTCAGGCGTGGCTTCCTCCGTCTACGAGGTGGTCTGCGGCAGCGCCAAGGAAACCTACGTCACCCTGGGTGAGGCGTCCATCGCAGCCCACGAGCTCTCCGGAGCCGATTAGAGCCTTCGGCTCATTCGACGCGTACACTGAGGAGAGGGCCCTGCGGCCCTCTCCTCGTCTATCTCCTACGAGCGTGTGCCCATGACCGAACCCGCATCCGCACCCACCGGCTGGACCCGCCGCCGAGCCCTCCTGTTCGCCCTGGCCATGTCGCCGGTGCTGGCGCTGGTGGGCCTGCTGGCGTGGGGGCTGGTGGCCACCGGCGGCACGCCGGGGGGATTGGCCGAGTTCAACGAGACCGCCGAGCAGCCAGTAACCCTCCAGCGCACGCCTGCCTACTCCGGCTTCGACATCTCCGGCTCAGGCGTGGTCAACAACGCCACCCTGGCGGGGAAGGTGGTGGTGGTGGACTTTTGGTCCTCCTGGTGCGTGGCGTGCCGCCTGGAGGCCGAGAGCCTGGCCGCCGTCCAGCGTGAGTACGCGGGCCAAGGCGTGGAGTTCGTGGGCATCGCCATATGGGACGATGCGGGAGCGAGCCTGCGCCACATCGAGCGCTACGGCGTGGGTTACCCCAACCTGCTGGACGCCGATGGACGCTTGGGCGTCTCGTTCGGCGTGCGAGGGGTGCCGGAGAAGTTCTTCCTGGACCGCGAGGGACGCATCGTGCGCAAGATCATCGGACCCATGTCACCGGAGGCGCTTCGCGCGGCGCTGGACGCGCTACTGGCCTCGTGACCCCAGCCGCTCATGACCTGCACGCCGCCGTCCGCGCCTGGTGGTCCGCGCAGGCGCGCGATCTGCCGTGGCGTCACACCCGCGACCCCTACGCCATCCTGGTCTCGGAGGTGATGCTCCAGCAGACCCAGGTGGAGCGCGTCGTCCCCAAGTACAGGGAATTCCTGACCGCCTTCCCCACGCTGGAGGCGCTTTCTGCCGCGGGGCCGGGTGACGTCATCCGCGTCTGGTCGGGCATGGGGTACAACGGGCGCGCCGTCCGTCTGCACCGGTTGGCGCAGGTGGTGGTGCGCGAGCACGCTGGTGCGCTGCCCGCCAGCGTTGAGGAACTGCGCGCTCTGCCCGGCATCGGCCCCTACACCGCAGCGGCCGTGGCCTGCTTCTCCTTCGGCTCCGCCGTCCCGGTGGCAGACACCAACGTCTACCGGGTGCTATCCCGCGTGCACCACGGGGCGCAGGCCCCGGCCCGAGCAGCCCTGGACCCGCTGGTGGCGGCGCTGGTACCCGGCCCTGGCGCACCGCTGGACGCATCGGCATGGCACCAGGCGCTCATGGACATCGGCGCCACCCTCTGCACCGCTGCCCGGCCCGCCTGTGGGGCGTGTCCCCTGCGAGCGCTCTGCGCGGCGGCACCGGCGCTGGAGGGCGAGGTGGGGCGCGCGCTGGCCGCGGCCTCGGTGCCCTATGTGCCCAAGCAAGGCCGATTCGCAGGCTCGATGCGCCAGTACCGGGGCCGCGTGGTGTCCGCGCTGCGCGCACTGCCCGCAGGCGCTGCGCTGTCCCTGGATGCGCTGGGCCCGCAGGTGCACGAGGGTTACCGGCACGCCGAACACGAGGCGTGGCTCACAGCCCTGGTGCAGCGCCTCGCCGCCGACGGGCTGGTGGCGATCGGCCCCGGGGGCGTGCGACTCCCCTAGCCCGCCATGCGGGTGAGCAGGTCACGGACGGGGGGCGCCAGGGACAGCCACGGGTCGCCGAGGCGCTCATGGCTTGCCTCGTCCAGCTCCCACAGCCGCCTGCCGCCATCCGATTCCGCCCAGAGGCCGCTGACCCAGAAGCCGTCCACCGCGCCCGGCTGGGGCTCGTAGGACGCGGCGATGACCCCGGCGAGCCCCTGGGCCTGCCAGGCGCCCACCAGCCGTCCGTCGCGCGCGATGGCGACGGACTCCACCCAGTGGGCGGCGCGCGATTCACACTCCAGGCGTGCCATGTGGCGCAGCAGCCGTCCGGCGCGCTGTTCGTCCGTCTCAGGCCCCGCGCCAGTGGCGCGTCGCGTAGTGAGGGAGCTCCACTCCCCCTCCAGCGCAGGCACCACCAGGCCCCCATCTGAGGCCAGCGCCACGCCGCCCCGCGCTGCCGACCAGGCCACCGCCTTGCGCACGGCGTTGCCCAGGTGGCTCGCCGCATCCTCCGGCACCTGCGGGCCCTCTCCCGCAGCGGGCCGCACGGTCTCAATGGACAGCCCTGCGCACAGCCACGCCAGGCGCTCCGACTTGGCCAGGTTGGCCGTGGCGAGCAGGACGCGCAGTGGGGTACTCATCCCGTCCTCCCGAATTCGCGGGCCAGCGCCACCGTGGAGACGCGCAACGTGGTGGGCCGCCCGTGGGGGCAGTGCTGGGGGTTGGCCTCCTCCACAAGCGCACGGCCTAGGGCCTCCATCTCCTCGGCGCTGAGCACCTGACCCGCGCGAACTGCGCTGTGGCAGGCGATGGACGCGGCCACCGCCTGATGCGTCGCCGGGTAGGAGCCGGGGTGCTGGTGCGCCTCCAACGCCTCGGCCACCAGGCGGCGCGGGTCCACGCGCCGCGCCAGCGCGGGGAGGGAGCGCAGGAGCCACGCTTCTTGACCGAAAGGCTCAAGGGAAACGCCGTAACGGCCGAGCTCCTCCCGCGCGTCCTCGGCGGCCTCCTGTTCTTGGGGGCTCAGTTCCAGGGGCAGCGGCTCCAGCAGCGGCTGCACGGCGGGCCCCTGTCCGCCCACCCAGGCGGCCAGCAGGCGGTAGTAGAGCACGGACTCGTGGGCGGCATGCTGGTCTATCAGGTAGAGCCCATCGGGCCCTTCGGCGGCTATGTAGGCGCCCGCGACCTGGCCCAGCACCCGCAACGGTGGCAGGCCTGCCTGCTGACTAGGCTGGGCGGGTGCGTAAACCACGGCACGCTCGGCGATCCCAACGGGTCCGGGCTCCGGCAGCGGGCCGGACGCGCCAGGGACGGTGAGGCCGCTCATGAACATGCTCCCCGGCGCGGGGGCAGCCGCGGCTGTCGCGGACAGCAGCATCGGCGCCTCCGGCACTGGCTCACTGGCCACCAGCGTCTCGCGCACAGCGCGTTGCACCGAGGAGAAGGCGTCGGCGTCGCGCACGAAGCGGACCTCGCGCTTGTTGGGATGGACGTTCACGTCCACCTCGGCGGGGGGCACCTGGAGGAACAGTACTGCGAGCGGGTAACGCCCCTCCATCAATAAGCCACGGTACGCCTCCTCCACCGCAACCGATAGGGTGCGGCTCGATATCGCGCGTCCGTTGACGAACAGGTGCATCCCCGTGCGGTTGGCGCGGCTCATCGAGGGGGGCGAGACGAACCCATGGGCCGCGTATGGCGCGCGGGGCGAGGGGGCGACGGCCAGCAGCGCGGCGGCGGTCCGGGGGTCGAACACCTCCGCCATCACGTCGCGCAGTTCCCCGTTGCCCGAGCTCTCGCAGAGCGTGCGCCCGTCGGCCCGCAGGCGCAGGCGCACACTGGGGAAGGCCATGGCGGCGCGCTGCACCACCGCCCGCACCCGGGAGGTCTCGGCGGGGACGGAGCGCAGGAACTTGAGGCGCGCCGGTATCGAGGCGAAGAGCGATTCCACGGTGACGGTGGTTCCGGGAGCGGCGGGTTCGGTGCCCGACGCCCCCGCGCTAACGCCTGCCATCTCCAGGTAGGCCGCGCCGGAAGCGTCCGCGGGGCGCGAGGAGAGGCGCACCCGCGCAGTGGCGGCGATGGAGGCGAGTGCCTCGCCCCGGAACCCCATGGTGGACAGCGCGTCCAGGTCCGTGAGCGAGGCGATCTTCGAGGTGGCGTGGCGGGTGAAGGCCAGCGGGAGCTCATCCGGGGGGATACCGGAACCGTCGTCGGACACCCGGATGCGAGCCAGGCCCCCCTGCTCCAGCTCCACAGCGATGGAGCGCGCACCGGCGTCCAGTGCGTTGTCCACCAGCTCCTTCACCACCGAGGCGGGCCGCTCGATCACCTCACCAGCGGCGATCCCCGCGGCCACCTCCGGCGGCAGGACTCGGATGGGCATCCGACCCTCCCCATGTGCATGGGCGGGCGCACCAGCCCGCAACTTACGTTAGAACTAATCTAGAGCCTCGGCCAGCTTCTGGGCGTTGAGGCCCACCAGCAGCCTTCCGTCGGCCACCACCAGCGGGCGCTTGAAGTAGCGCGGCTCCTCCAGCAGCAGCTCCAGGATGCGCTCGTCCGGTAGCTCGTCCGCGTTCAGCCCGGACTTCTTGAAGGCCACCGACTTCGCGTTGAGCACCGTTCGGGGCGATGCCCCATCCAGCAGCAGCACTAGCTCATCACGACTGAAGGGCTGCTTGAAGTAGTCACGCTCCTCAAAGGGCACCGCCTCCTGCGAGAGCCACGCCCTCGCCTTCTGGCAAGTGGTTCACTTGGGGTACCAGTAGAACTTCACCGTCGCTGCCATGGCTCACCTCGCGCTCACCGGGCGAACCCGGGGTGGTCGCGGCGATTGTACCCGCGAATCGCCCTGTTCTGCACGGTGCTGGCGGTTGCCCGCTGCCATGAGCGCCCCCCCTCCATCGAGCGACCGGAGGTCGCGGGGAAGTCCCCCGTGCGCTAGCATCTCCCCATGACCGACGCCCTGCTCCTCCTGATCCGCTGGCTTCACGCGGTTGCCGCCGTTGCGTGGGTGGGCGGCGGCATCTTCTACTGGGTGGTGGTGCGTCCAGCCGTGCGAGCGAACATCGCCCCCCCTGCCCTGGCGCGCTTCGCGGGGGCCGAGTTCGGCCAATTGGTGGGCATGTCCATGTGGACCCTCGCGATAACCGGGGGCATTCTGGCCGTCAGCCGGCTGTCCGAGTCCACCTCCACCGCAGCGTACGGGGCCGTGCTGGGCGCCAAGATAGCCCTCTCAGCCTGGATGTTCTTCCTGGTGGTGGGCAGGAGCGGACGCTCCGGCTCCGAGGTACCGAAGGGGCGGCTGCGCATGGCGGTAAACGCCCTGGGCCACGTGCATATGACGCTGGTGCTGGGCCTGGCGATCTTCCTGCTCTCCGACGTCCTGCTCCTGCTGGTGGAGCGCGGACTGGCCTGAGCCTGCACCGCCGAGGCCCATGCGCGCATCTGAGGCTTCGACACGATGAGCGCCGCCTGATAGGGTTGTGCCGAGGCCCCATGACGCATATCTCCACCGGCTCACGCTTCACACTGGACAACCACCTGGAAGGGGAAGACTTCGGCGCAGCGCTCGCCTTAGACGTGCGGCGCGGCCTTTCGTCCACGCCCAAGCAGCTGCCTCCCAAGTACTTCTACGACGCCGAGGGCTCGGCTCTGTTCGAGCGCATCACCGGGCTCGCCGAGTACTACCCCACCCGGGCGGAGCGCGCGCTGCTGGAGCGCATCGCGCCGGAGTTGATGGTGCGGCTGCGCCCGTCGGAGATCGTGGAGCTGGGTTCCGGTTCGGCCTCCAAGACCCGCGTGCTCCTGGGGGCGCCCTCGGCGCCCGAGCACCTCCGCCGCTACGTCCCCTTCGACGTCAGCCCCACCATGATCCGGGACTCGTCCCTGGCGCTGCTGGCCGAGTTCTCCTTCCTGCAAGTGCATGGGGTGGTGGGTGATTTCGAGCGCCACCTAGTTCGGGTTCCCCCCAGCGCCGGCGGACGGTTGGTGCTGTTCCTGGGTGGGACCATCGGCAACCTGGCACACGACGAGCGCACGCGCTTCCTGCGGAAGGTGAGCGGGCTGCTAGCGCCGGGCGACCATCTGCTGGTGGGTATGGACATGGTGAAGGAGCAGGCCACAATCGAGGCTGCCTACGATGATGCGGCGGGGGTGACCGCGGCGTTCAACCGCAACGTGTTGCGGGTGCTGAACCGTGAGTTGGGCGCTGCGTTCGACACCGATGCATTCGCGCACCGGGCCTTCTTCAACCAGCAGGCCTCGCGCATCGAGATGCACCTGGTGGCGCGGGAGGCCCAGACGGTGCTCATCCCGGCGCTGGACATGACCGTGCACCTGAGCGCTGGCGAGTCCATCTGGACGGAGAGTTCCTACAAGTTCACGCCGGATTCAGCCCGCACGGCCCTCGCGGACGCCGGATTGGCGCTCGACGAGCTGTTCGTCCATGAGATCCCGGCCGAACGCTTCTGCCTGGCCCTGGCCACCCTGCCCTAGTGGGCGGCCTTGCTGGCCTCGCGCTCGCGCTTGGCCCGCTGAATCACCAGCATGGCCGTGATGGCAAGGATGCCGTGGGCCCCCTCCGCCACCACCGCGTCGGTGGTCATCTGTTTGAGCGCCTTGCCCTGGGCCGCTGAGAGACCGAGGTCGCTACAGTAGGCGTCAGGCTTGTCCAGGAACCGCTCCAGATGCGTGTGGTCGGTGCGCAGCAGGTATAGGGCGTTATTGAGGGGGAAATCCTCGGGCGTCGGGTACTTGTAGAACTCGTACCCCTTCCCCGCGAACTCGAAGCCTCCATAGGGCGGCAGGTCTTGGTGTGTTTGGCCGCGCCCGCCCCGGTCGGGGATGAAGCGCATCACCGCGTGGCCGTGGTGGGAGGTGGGCTGGTAGGTGAGCAGCTCGCCACGCTGGACGCCCGTGGCGCCCTGCATGATGAGCCAGGGCAGCAGCTCGGTGTTGCCAACCTCATCCAGCTGCTCGCCCGTGAGCTCAACCAGGGCGGCGAAGCGACCTTCCTCGATCTCCTGGATGGCCCAGTGGTCAAAGCCGTACTCCGGGTGGTAGTACTTCCAGGTGCCGGGGTAGTGGGACATGCCCCCAGAGGCCAGGATAGCCACCCGCTCCGGCCGGGAGGCGATGACCTCGCCGATGGCCCTGCCCACCTGGACGCACCGCTCCGTGGTGGGCAGCGGGGGCAGGTATGCGTTGACGAACATGGGCACCACGGGGATGGCGCGGCCTTGGTGGACGTACTCCAGGGGCACAGCGAAGGCGTGGCCCAGCAGTGCGTCCTGTGCGTAGGAGAGGTCTATCCCGCGCTCCACCAGCCCCTCCAGCAACCCCCGCGCGAACGGCTGGTGGATGGACGGGGCGTAGGTGTGCCCCGCGTACTCGGCCGTGGCCCGCGCGCCGGTGATGACGGCGAACTGCGGCACCGCCGTAAGCCAGAACGTCTCCACGTGGTCGATGCCAATGAGCAACAGCACGTCGGGCTTGGTCTCGTCCAGCAGCGCACCCAGCTCGTTCATGGCCGCTATGTCGGCGTCCAGCTGTGCTGGGTCCTCCTGCGGCGGGCGGGTGAGCAACTGCGGGGCGTGGACGGTGGCTGCGGCGAAGACGACCTCTCCCATGCGGCGGAACCTCTGCGGCGTATTTGCTGGTGGACTGGCTACTAGTTCATCGCCACGCCGCCATCGACAATGAGCGACTGGCCAGTGATGAAGTCGGATTCGGACGAGATGAAGAATACCCCAGCACCCACCAGGTCAGCAGGGGTCTCGACCCGCTTGATGGCCCGGTCTGGCACGCGCGCCTCATAGCGGGATATGGGCGTCTCCTCCGTCTCGGAGGCAGTGAGGCCGGGTGCGATGGAGTTGACGGTGATGTTCCAATCCCCCACCTCCCGCGCCAGCGAGCGGGTGAAGGTGAGCACGCCGCCTTTGGATGCGACGTAGTGGGAGAGGAACGGACGCCCGTTGAACGCCGTGCCGGAGGCGATGTTGATGATCTTGCCGTAGCGCGCCGCCTTCATGTGGGGCACCACCGCTCGCGAGGAGAGGAACACCCCGCGCAGGTTCACGTTGATGATGCGGTCCCACTCTGCGGGGTCTATCTCCTCCATGGGCGCCACGGTGTGCTTGACTCGGATGGCGATGGCGGCGTTGTTCACCAGCCCGTCGATGCGCCCCCAGCGCTCCATGGCAGCGGCGGCCATGGCCTCGGTGTCCTCCACGGAAGAGACGTCCGTCCGCACCGGCAGGGCATCGCCCCCCAACTCACCCAGCGCGGCGGCGGTGCGCTCAGCCTCGGGGCCATTGATGTCGGCAATGAGGACGCGCGCGCCCTCCCGCACGTATGCCTCGGCGAAGGCGCGGCCGATGCCCGCGGCGCCCCCCGTCACGATGATGGCCCGTCCCTCAAGCCTGCCCATGGGCTGCCTCCTTGGTGCCGTATCCGTGCGGGGCCTGCCAGCCTTCGAGCCAGGCCAGCACCTCCTCCAGCGGGAGCACGTCGGCGTACTTGTGGTGCATGTCGAACAGGTTGATGGCGTGCGCGGCCTGGTGGCGGTCGAAGACGCACTCCTCCGGCACCACCACTCTGTAGCGGTGGGTGCAGGCGTCCACCACCGAGGCGCGTATGCACCCGGAGGTGGTCTCCCCCACGATGATGAGCGTGTCCACGCCCAGCCCGGTCAGGTGCCCCACCAGCGGCGTGCCGAAGAAGGGGCTGGGCGAGGCCTTGCGCACCAGCGCCTCACCCGCGATGGGCGCGACCTGGGGCATTATGTCGTAGATGGAGGCATCTCGCTTGGACGCACCGCCCATGTAGCCTGACTTGGATGCGCGCGAGCGCGGGTTTTCGCTCCAACCCACCAGGCCCGACTCGGACTCGTGCAGCCCCGTGGCGTGGGCCACTGGCACCCCGGCCTCGCGCGCGGCCGCCAGCAGGCGCTGGATGTGAGGCAGGGCCTCCCACCCGGCCAGCCCGCAGGAGGCAGGCCAGCGCTCCACCGCCTCTAGCAGGGGCTGGGGCTCATCGCCGAATACCCACCGGTACAGGTCCACTAGCAGCAGCGCGGGGCGCTGGCCCCACCCACGAGGGCCGTGCCCGGCACGCTCGACATGCGCGCGGTCCTGCTCAGTGAGATAGGCGTCCCATACGCGGGCCATATGCCCCTCCTGCCGCAAGGTGGGCGCAGGCTACGCATGCGCGCGTGGACGGTCAAGCGCGCGGGCGCTAGAGGGAGCGGGCGGCGGGGGCGACCTCGGCGGCGAGCCACTCCGGGAGCGTGTCGTCCTCGAAATTCATGTGCTGAAACTGCACCTCGTCGATCCCTGCACGCGCGTACCCCTCCAACCGCTCCATCACCTCGTCCAGCGTGCCCACCAGCATGCCTCGCTCACGGGCCCTGGCGATGGTCTGCGCAGGCGTGAGGTCCTCGCCCCGGAAGGTGAGGCGCCGGATGCCGTCCGCCGCCGCCTCCACCTCACGCCGCGTGCGGCCCACGGCGGCAAATACCATCACGCCCTTGCGGATGCTGGCCGGGTCGCGGCCGATGGCCTCGCAGTGTTCGCGCAGAATGCCCACCCGCTCGGAGATGACCTCTGGCGGTGCGTTGACGGAGTTCCACTCGTCGGCGTGCTGGGCCGCTAGCTTGAGTGTGCGCTTGGGCCCGCTGCCGCCGATGAGCAGGTGCGGTCGACCGCCTGCGGGCTTGGGCAGCATGTCCGCGCCCTCCAGCCGATAGTAGCGCCCCTTGTAGGAGGCCGGACCGGGGCCCCAGAGGGCGCGCATCACGTGGACGGCTTCTTCGAGACGACGCGAGCGCTCGGCTGGCTCCGGGAAGGGGAGCCCGTAGGCCGCGTGCTCCGGCTCGTTCCAGCCATTGCCCACGCCCAGCACCAGCCGCCCGCCGGAGAGCAAGTCTATCTGCCCCGCCATGCGCGCCACGTCCACGGGGTGGCGGAAGGTCACGGGGCTCACCAGCACGCCGAAGCGGATGCGCTGGGTCTCACGGGCGGCCACGGTGAGGGAGATGAACGCCTCCAGCGAGTCGTGCTGGGGGCCGATGAAGTAGTGGTCGGAGCGGAACAGCGAGGGGAATCCCGCCCGCTCGGCCAGGCGCAGGACGTGAATCCAGCGCTCCCAGTTGAGGCCCGCTTGGCCCTCCACCATCAGTCCAATATCCATGCGTTCCCCTAGTCCACCGGGTGGTCGGCGTAGGCCACGTCGAAGCCGCCCGCTGAGGGCAGGCGCTTGGACATGAGCTCCAGGAGGCCAGCCAGCACATCGGCGCTGGCCCCGCTCTTACGCGCGGCTGCCGCCGCGTCCTCCGTCTCCCACAGCAGCAGGAGCATTCCCTCCTGGTAGCCAGCGCGCAGCAGGTAGCACCCCTCATAGCCGTTCAGGTGGCGCAGCTCCGGCAACACGTCAAGTTGTAGCTGCTGCTGGAGCGCATCGAAGTCCACCTCACGAGGGGACGCGGCGAAACGAGAGACGGTGATGAACAAGGGAGACCTCCGGCCAACGATGCTAGCAGGTCTTTCTAGGCCTCCGTCTGCGTGACGGAGCCGTCCTTGCGGGTGACGGTGATGTGTGCGAAGGCCCCGCCGTCCTCCAGCGCGCCGTGCCAGTGCTCCTCACCTGCCGGTGCGAAGACGACGTCGCCCACGCGCACGGTGACCTCTTCCCCCGCCTTAGTCACCACCTTGCCCGTGCCCTCGGTGACGACCAGGATCTGGTCCGATGCATGGTAGTGGAACTTGTTCCGCACGCCCGGGCCGAAATGGACGACGGCGGCGTTGAAGTCGGTGGAGTCGGGTGCCAAGGGAACCCGCTGCACATCGTCGCTAGTAAACAGCGGCCCCGCGCCGGAGATCTTGGGCGTCGTGTTGAGGTTGCGGACCTGCATGCTCGCCTCCTGCTATTGGTGGGAGCATCATACCCTCCGCTATAGGTTTGGGGTGGGCCAAGAACGGGGACTCGTGCGGCCCTCGGACGACACGGCGGCTTACTGAGAGTTGGATCACCCGTTTGGCGCCTCCGGCTCCGGGAGGGCGGTGACCGGCTCGCGCGACGGGGGAGGATCTACGAACAAACCCCTATAGCTGCGAATAACTCTATGTGCAATGGGCTCCAGGAATACACGGGGGACCTTCCGAGCCCTGGGGCCTCACAAAGCCCGGCAATTCGGGAAACGCAGGCCCGCGCTGGGCATTGGAGGCTCAGCCTTGGGCGCCAGATCGCCGGCTGCGTTTCTGCTGCCCTCACTCGCTCCGCTGGGAGCCACCACCAAGACGGTCCTTAGAGCCAATAGCGACGTGCTGCTAAGAAAATCTTGTCTAGCTCGTGAGTCCTGGCGCTCCTCGTCTATAGAGGCGGTTAGGAAACTGGTGCGGTAGTGCCTAAGTAGCTTGGGGCCTCATTCATCGATGAGCTGCCCGAGGCTCAGTCCCAAGGCGTCAGCAAACCGCAGCAACGCCGCGATCGTGACATTCTGTTTGCCCCGCTCCACATTGCTGATGTAAGCCCGATCCAAGCCCGATGCATCTGCCAGCGCCTGCTGGCTCATCTTGCGCATCTTTCGCTCAGCTTCAATCCGCTTCCCGATTAGGCCTAGCACTTCATACAGGGACAACTGCATCGGTACCCCGGCCGCATTCCGAGCCACCAACGCCACATCTTCGGCCGTTGCTACGTGCGCATCGGCTCCTGCTAAGAGCACTCCCGCTTCATCGATCCCCGGACCGCCAACCAATATCTTCGCCGAAGGGGCACTCCGACGTACCGCAGCAACCGCCTCCCCTACCGAAGCCACGTGATCCTCGAGCACTACCGACAGCACGACCACATTTGTTCCCTGCTCAGCAACGAACTCAGCGATGACCTCTCCCGGAACATTTGGCCCAAGAAAGTCGACACGCCATCCATCCAGGAAGAGCAGATCTGCCACGATACGGGCTCCCATCGCGTGCTGCTCTCCCGCCACACAGGCAACAGCTGCAGTAGCCCCCAACGCCCTCCTACGAGGTGCTCTGGCGCGGATTCGCTCGATCTGACGCGCGGTTATCTCCGTAGCGCGATGCTCTAACGCGATGCTAAGTCTGTCCGCTGCCCACATTTCCCCCAACTCTCGTTGCACCGGCCCGATGAGCCTAGAAAACACCTGGACAACTGAAACGCCCGCATCCAGAACCTTATCAACGATTTGAGATGCCTGATCTTCATCCCCTGCAAGTACGGCAGCCAAATAGGACTCAGTGTCGCGCTGCGAAGGAGAGGCGGGCTCTGGAATGTGCTCTATTTTTCTCATGTTAAAGCAAATAGTAGCACATACTAGACAATCCGGTTAAGTATTGGTACTCTATTACACACAGCAAGCCTATCGTTGTAATTGGTACCACATTGAGGAGGCTGACATGGAAAGAATTCTGCTCAAGTCGTGCAGCCGGTGCAGCGGGGACACTTATCGAATAGACGACCTTGACGGGAAATACCGAAAGTGCCTCCAGTGTGGTCGTATCGAATGGCAATCCAGTACGCAAGCCCTCTCAAGGGCGGCCTAATAACTTGGTGGTGAAAGGAAGTATCACTGTGAAGCACACACCAAGACGAATTAATTGGCCGGTCGCCCTCTGGCTGATCGCGGCCTTCGTATCGTTCTGTCTATCTGTGACTGTCTGGTTCCTGATTGATCAGTTAACGGGGCTATTCGTTGCGACCTGGGTTCCCTCGATTCTCGCCTTCGGCACCCTCGTGCGAAAGAGGTAATTCATGACTGGAGATATAGGTCTTCAACTCACCATCCTCGTCATCGGATTCGTTGTTTTCACCATAGCCATGGTGGCTGGTTTAATCACCATGTGGGAATGGGCTCGCCGCAGTGAGTCCGACTCGCCCTCCGACTGGGCACTCCCGCAGGCCTCTCGGCGAGAGGCTACGGCAGAGCAGTTGGT
>JAYNIL010000005.1:59294-61002 GCA_038109085.1 Chloroflexota bacterium | reverse complement strand
TCACCCACCTGGCAAGCCAGGGCATGCATGGGGCGCGAATGACACCACTACACAGGGCGAAATACTTTTCCGACCTTACCAGTGCGCGCCGGTGTTGCCTACCTTAGCCAATCAGGGAACCACGCAAGCTCCTCGCACTATTCACGCAGGAGGCCCTACTGCTTAGAGAGAGCAGGCTCATCGCTCGAGCCACATCACGCGCCAAGGACAAAGAACCCCCCGGTGATGACTCACCGAGGGGTGAACGTTCAGAATCAGAGGGCCAACGGGCTAGTGGGTATTTAGCTCCATTGAACGAACATCGGCATGACGACGTGGACGTACTTGTCGTCACCCACAGCGCGCAGCACGCCGGGAGAGGATGAGGTGGTCATGTCCAGGCTCACCTGGTCACGCCCCATAACGGCCAGCACGTCGGACAGGTAGCGGGAGTTGAAGGCGATGCGCCCCTCCCCACCCTCGACGCTGGCCTCCATCTCGCCGGTGTTGTCGCCCAGCTCCTCAGCGCGGGAGGAGACCTCCAGCTTGCCAGCGCCGCCCTCCGTGGGGCTGACCTGGATGCGGATGATGCCGGAGCCATCCTTGGCGAAGATGGACGCCGTACGGGTGGCGCGCTGGAGCTCCGCCAGGTCCACTACCACGCGGGTGGAGTGCTCGTTGGGGATGAGCTGGGCGTAGTTGGGGAAGTTACCCTGGATCAGCTGGGAGACGATCTCCGCGTTCTTGAGGCGGAAGAGGATCTGGCTGCGCTGCGGGGTGACCAGCACCTCTACGGGCTCATCGCCCTCCAGCAATCGCTCCACCTCGTTGAGGGTGCGCGCAGGGACGATGACGGAGAGCTTCTCCCCTACGGGCTCGGACATCTGGGTGGTGTGGACGGCCAGGCGGAAGCCGTCTGCCGCGGCCAGGGTCAGCTTGGCACCGTCCAACTCGACGTTCACGCCGGTGAGCACGGGGCGCGAGTCCTCCACGGCGGCGGCGAACACCACCTGGTGGATGGCCTCGCGCAGCTCCTTGGCGCCGATGCGCGTTGCCACGCCGTCCTCCACCGAGGGGATGGGCGGGAACTCGTCGGCGTCTGCCCCGTTGATGGAGGCCTGCACCTTAGCCCCCTTCAGCGCAATGCCCTTGGCCTGCCCCTCGGTGGTTATCTCGATGGGCTGGCGCGGTAGTGAGTTGACGAAGTCCGTCAGCAGCCGCGCGGGCACCGTGAGGCTCCCCTCCTCCAGTATCTCGGCCCCCACCCAGGTGGAGACGGCGATCTCCAGATTGGTAGCGGAGAGCTTGAGGCGACCCCCGTCGGTGGTGAGGAGCACGTGCTGGGTGATGGGCAGCGTGGTACGAGTAGCCACCGCGCGCCCCACGACGCTCAGACCGTGGCTCAGGTTCTCTTGCAGGCAGTTCAGGTGCATACGCCCTACCCCAAGATGTTGTGGTAATCCGTCTCTCAGGCTCGCACAGTATAGGTGGCACCCCACAGTCGGTCAACGCGCGCGTGCGCGTGGCCGTGACCTTGGAAAGAGTGCTTCCCAAACTGAAAAGCAATTCGCGGCAAGGCCGCTCACCCTGGTGCCAGACCAACCGGTAATGGCCCAGGAGGGGCAACGAGAAGGGGCGGCCGCTTTGGCGGCCCGGCGCGGCCTCGGGGGGATTTGTTGGCCCTTCGTGTGGGCGACGAAGTACGCCACCACAGCGGCGAGCTGGGGGG
>JAYNIL010000005.1:46905-59284 GCA_038109085.1 Chloroflexota bacterium | reverse complement strand
AACCCAACTGCGCGCCCCGGCCGCCCACCCGGGTCCCACCCCACCCGGACCGGGCCCCGGCGGGCAACCGCCCCGGCCCGCCCGAGTGGGGGCCCCTTCGCTGCATCTGAGGGATTGCTGGGCGCTACTTGAGCGCGACTAAGTATGCCACCACAGCGTCTAGCTGCTCGGCGGTGAGCAAGCGCCCGTAGGCAGAAGGCATGACGCCCGAGGGGCAGGGGCCCGTGGGACAGTTGGCAGCAATTACTGCGTTGGGGTTCACGATGGACTCATAGATATACGCTGCGTCGTGTACAGCGCCAATGGCGGAGAGATTGGGGCCCACCTGCCCTGCGGCATTGGGCACACCCGCGATTGTGTGGCAAGACCCGCAGCCGTTGGCACTGATGACACTTACTGCATCCACCGGCCCGCCGCTGCCGCTATCAACGGTGGGCGTCGGGGTAGCGGTTGGGGCCCCGTTGGCCTCGCCACACTCAGCCGGTACCAGCGAGCCGTCCTGGGGCGCCAGGCACTCCGGGGTGGGGGTTGCCGCACCGCCGCATGCTGCGGCGACGAGCGCCACGGCCAGCAGGGTGATGGTGGCGATGAACGGCTTGCGCATCGTGGCGACCTCTATGCGCGCGTGGGCGCGTGGATCTGTGATTTCCGTCACGGAGATTGGTATCACCCGGCGCGCGCACGTGTCAAGGAAGAGCGGACGTGCGGCGGGGTCCAGGGAGGCTGTGCAGAGAAAGGGCGAAGGCCCGGTGGGGGTACATCCACCGGGCCTTCAACACGCTGTCGGGGCGGGCTTAACTTGCCCGCTTGACCTCCAGCGACTCCCCAGGGGCCAGCGCCACACGGCGAACATTGATCCCGAGCTTGAGCAACCAATAGCCCAGGGTCGCCTTGCTGACCTCCAAACTCTGAGCGGTCGCCGAGAGACCGTATTCGTTGATCATCTCGGGCAGCAGCCGTTCCAGTGGCTGCTTGAACCGCTCCTCCACCTGCGCCATCAGGCGAGTCTTGCGCGCCATACAGCTCCCTCCACTGCGTCGCGTTGACCATAGTTATAGCAGCGGCCAATCCAACAGTCAATCAATCGCCTACCCATCTTCCATGATTTTTAATACCCATTAGCCTAGGTTACTGATTATGTATAAGTATATATAAAATTTAAGAAATGTCCAGAACACCCCTCTGGAGAGGCGCTGCTAGAATGGCTGAGGCCCCTGCGCCGCACCGTGATGCGGCCCGTGCAGATAAGGCCCCGGAGAGGCCCCCAAACGATGCAAGATGCTCTGTTGGTCATCCTGGCCGCCATGACGCCCCTGGGAGAACTGCGCGCCTCGGTGCCCCTGGGCATCCTGCACTTCGAACTGGATTGGCCGTTGGTCTATGTCCTGTCCGTCTTGGGTAACGTGCTCCCCGTCCCTCCCCTGCTGTGGGGGCTGCGGACGGTAGGCTCGCGTCTGGAGCGCTCCGGCACCGTCGTGGGCCGGGGGCTGCGCTGGCGCACCGCCCGGGTGGAGGCGCAGTGGGGTGAGCGAGTGCGCCGCCACGGCCCGTGGGTCGTGGCGCTCATCGTGGCGATACCCCTCCCGCTTACCGGCGCGTGGACCGGGGCGCTGGCGGTCTGGGCGCTGCGGGTGCCGGTGCGCAAGGGCCTCGCGGCCATCGGTGCTGGTGTGCTGGTGGCAGGTGTGGTGGTGACAGCGCTGACGCTGGCGGGCGTTGGCCTGGTGAAACTGCTCTAGCCCCCTGCCCTGCCGGAACACGAGGAGGAACACATGAACCTGTGGGAGATGGTCCAGCGCAATCACGGGCTGGAGCACGCCACCATCAGCCTGCTCTTAGCGCGGGTGCAGGAGGGCTCCGTCGCCGGGCGCCCGCTGGCGGGCTATTCGGTGCCCGGCGGATTCATCGTGGTGGGCGATCTGCCCAGTGAGGCCATCGAGGATGCCGCAGCCCAGGGCCTGGCCCGCATGCAGGCGGGCGAGGGGCACCTGGCTGTCTCGCCCTTCTGTGGCACCAACATCGTGGTAACCGCAGGCCTGACCAGCCTGGGGGCCGTCGCGGGCTACCGGTTGGCGGGCCAGGGGCTGGCCGGGATGATGCGCGCTTTCACCAACGCGGCGATGGGCATCGTCGCGGCCCAGCCGCTGGGCCGCTGGGTGCAATCGCGCTACACCACCTCGCCGGATGTAGGCGCTATGAGAATCGAGGGGGTGAGCAGGCTCGAACTGGGCCCGCTCACCGTGCACTGGGTCGCCACGTCCTTCGAGGGCTAGCCGCCCACCTGCGCCTAGCGGCCCTTAAAGACCGGCTTGCGCTTGTTGACGAAGGCCTCGTACCCCTCGCGCCGGTCCTCTGACATGGCCAGCACCGTTGAGCAGCGCTGCTCGAAGTCGATGCCGGAGTCTATGTCCGTCTCCCCCGCCACGTTGGCCGCCATCTTGATGTGCGCCACGGACAGCGGCGGCTTCTCCAGGATGACCCCGGCCAGCTTGCGCGCCTCGTCCATCAGGGTGGCGGACTCGGCAACCGCGTTCACCAACCCCCAGGCGTGGGCGGTGGCGGCGTCGATAAAACGCGCCGTCAGCATCAGCTCCTTGGCCCGCGCCACACCGATGAGCCGGGGGAGGCGCTGGGTGCCGCCCGCCCCAGGCAGAATGCCCAGGTTGATCTCCGGCAGCGCCATGGTGGCGGAGGATGCGGCGATGCGCAGGTCACACGCCATGGCCAGCTCCAGCCCGCCACCGGCGGCGGGGCCGTTAATGGCGGCGATGGTCACCTGGGGCAGCTTCTCCAGGCGCCGGTAGGTGGGCGAGAGCTGCGCGGAGGTGCGCTGGAGGGCGAAGTCGTCCGGGTTCTCCGCACGCTCCTTGATGTCGGCCCCGGCGCAGAAGGCGCGCCCCTCGCCGGTGACGATGATGACCCGCACGCTCTGGTCCACCTCCAGCTCGCCCACCAGATGGGTGAGGTCGGCGATGAGGCCGCGGCTCAGCGCGTTGAGGCGCTCCGGCCGGTTCAGCGTCAGCACCCCCAGGGGGCCGTCGTTATCGAAGCGGAGGGTCTGGTAGGCCATGAGCGTGCTCCTGGTCAGGTGGTTGGGCGCCCAGCGCCGGGGGCCATGATAGCCGAGCACCCCGCCGATGGGGGCGCATGCCGTTGACCCCTCGTCCCCGCGCCCCTATAAAAGAAGACGCGTCCCAGTAGCTCAGCGGATAGAGCAGCTGCCTTCTAAGCAGCCGGTCGGTGGTTCGAATCCACCCTGGGACACCACCTCTCCTGTCACTAGGCAGCCATGAGCGATCAGCCCCTCAAGCCCTCCCCCAAGCGTGACCCCACCCAGGACGCCGAGCGCAACCAGGGCGCACAGGAGGACTACAAGCCCTCCGTGGACCCGGACGACGAGCGCTTCGACTATGAGGAGCGCACCCACGGGGATACCCGGCGCATCTAGCTCCGAGCCGACAGGTTGCGGGCCTGCCCCATTGAGGGCGCCTGGAGCGCGCCGTACGCTGGGCTCACACGTCTGCTGGGAGCACACCGCCCGCCGGGCACCATGACCCTAACCGCGATGCAGCCGCAGGTGCGCGAGGCATTGGGGCGCTACGGCGTCCTGAAGCTCCTGGACCCGGCCAACTTCCACGACAGCACCGCGGCGGCCATCGAGGCGCTCACCCCGCCCGCCTAACCCTCACCGGCACGGTGCTAGGATGGCGACACCCCACCGTTGAGGTGCCCGCCATGCCCCTGCATCCTGAGGTCCGCAAGCGCCTAGAGGCCGAGGCCGCACTGGGTCTGCCTCTGCCCTGGCAGATAACCCCGGAAAAGGCACGGGCGCAGCGCGCGGCAGCGGCCGGGCTGCCGGGCCCGCAGGTCGGCTCAGTGAGCGATCACATGGTCGAGACCCCCAACGGCACCGTGCCCGTACGCCTCTACAAGCCGCTTAACGCCGGGGAGAACCCCCTGCCCGTCCTGGTGTGGATGCATGGCGGGGGGTGGGTCATCGGCTCCATCGCCTCTACCGACGCCACCGCCCGCTCCCTGGCCAACGCCGCCGGGTGCGCCGTGGTCTCGGTGGAGTACCGGCTCGCCCCAGAGACCAAGCACCCCGGCCCCCTGGCCGACTGCTACTCCGCCTTCCTTTGGACGGCCATCAGCGGCGCGAAGCACGGGCTGGACACCGAGCGCGTGGCCGTGGGCGGTGCGTCGGCGGGCGGCAACCTGGCGGCGGCATTGGCGCTGCGCCTACGCAACCAGCTCGGGCCCTCCCCCTGCTTCCAGCTGCTGGTCTACCCGGTGACGGACGCACGTTTCGAAACCCCCTCCTACCAGGAGAACGCCGAAGGGTACGGCCTCACCCAGCGCACCATGCGCTGGTACTGGGAACAGTACCTGGCCGCCCCCGACCACGCCGATGATCCCTACGCTGCCCCGATGCGCGCCGAGTCCCTCTCCGGGCTGCCCCCCGCCCTGGTGCAGACCGCCGAGTACGACCCCCTGCGCGATGAGGGCGAGGCCTACGCCGCCCGCATGGCGGCCGATGGCGTACCCGTGCAGTGCACGCGCTACCCCGGCATGGTGCATGGCTTCTTCAACACCGCCACTCCCGCCCCGCTCACGGAGCAGGCCGTGGCCGAAGCGGCGACGGCCTTGCGGACGGCGTTCGGCGGGCTATAATCGGCGCGCCATGCCGCACTGGTCAGACACCATCGTCGAGGCGCTGCGCGCCCACAGCATCCGCATCGTGCCCTACGTGCCCGATGCCGTGGGCTGGCAGGTGCTCTCCAAGTTGGACGCGGATCCCGCGTTCCACACGGTGCCCTGCGCCCGTGAAGAGGAGGCTATCGGCATCGCTGCCGGGGCCATCGCCACGGGCACCAAGGCCGCGGTATTCATGCAGTCGAGCGGCTTCGGCAACACGGTGAACGCACTGGCACAGCTGGCCGTGGCCTCCCGAGTGGGCATGCCGCTGTTCATCGGCATGCGCGGCGGGCTGGGCGAGTTCAACGCAGTGCAGGTGCCCGCCGCCCAGGCGATACCGGGCATCCTGGACGAGCTGAACATCCAGCACTACGCCCCCCAGCGCGAGGACGAACTGGCGAAGACCGTGGACGGGGCGCTCACCCTGGCCACCTCCTCCCGCTTCCCCGTGGCCGTCCTCCTTTACTCCATATTGGTGGGGGCGAAGCGTGCGTAGGGCCGAGGGCATCGCAGCACTGATCGAGCGGATCGGGGACGCCCCCATCGTGGCGAGCCTGGGCCCTTCCACCTTCGACCTGTACGCGGCGGGTGACCGCCCCGCCAACCTGTACACGTGGGGCGCCATGGGACTGGCCTCGTCCATCGGGCTGGGCGTTGCCCTGGGAGCGCCTGACCGCAAGGTGTTCGTCACCGACGGCGATGGTTCGCTACTCATGAACCTGGGTTCGCTGGCCACTATCGCCCGCCAGGGCCCCGCCAACCTGGTGCACATCGTGTGGGACAACCACATGTGGGCAGAGACGGGCGGCCAGCCCACCCACACCGCCACGGGCACGGACCTGGCGGGCATCGCCCGCGCCGCCGGCATCCCGCAGGTAGCCACCGTGGCGGACCTGGACGCCTTCAACACTGTCATCGGGCGCGCCCTCACCGAGAACGGGCCCTGGTGCATCGTCGTTGAGGTGGAGGAGGCGGGACGCGCTGGACGGCCCACCGTCCACGCCGACGAGAACTTCCTGCGCTTCAGCCGGACGTTCGCGAAGTAAGGTCTGTGCGCTGAAGACGAGAGCGCCGGGCGTGTGCCCGGCGCTCTTTTTTCTGTTCTATGTGCTACCCGCGACTAGTTAAGCGTCTGCCTCTTCGATGGTAATGGTCACCAGTGATTCGCCCGGCTTGGAGGCGGTCATGGGGTCGCGCGGGGCGATGGAAAGCAGCACGTCCAGCCCCTTCTGCACCTTACCGAACACGGCGTGCCGCCCGTCCAGATGGGGGGTGGCGTCGTGGGTGATGAAGAACTGGGAGCCGTTGGTGTTGGGGCCTGCGTTGGCCATGGAGAGGACCCCGGGCGCATCGTGGCGCAGCCCCGCGCCGAACTCGTCGTTGAAGCGGTAGCCCGGCCCGCCCCTGCCCGTCCCAGTGGGGTCACCCGCCTGGGCCATGAAACCGGGGATCACCCGGTGGAACGTGGTGTTGTCGTAGAAGCCCTCGCGGGCCAGGAACACGAAGTTGTTCACCGTCTTGGGCGCCTTGTCAGCGAAGAGGTGCACCGTGAACTCGCCCTTGCCGGTCTTGAAGGTGGCAATGTAGCGCTTGGCCGGGTCGATGGTCATGGCGGGCGGGGTGTCGTACTGCTTGGCCACGGGGCATGCTCCAGGGAGGGGTTTGCGGGGAGCATAGCGCACCGGGCCCCCTGGCGCGAGCGAAAGAGGAGGCCGGGGCGTACGCCCCGGCCTCCAGCATCAGCATGCCCGCCCTGTGGCTACTTCTTGGCCTTGGCCTTGGAGCCCGCCACCGTCTCGATGATGAGCTTGGTCACCACATAGGGATCCATGTTGGCGTTGGGGCGACGGTCCTCGATGTAGCCTTTGCCGTCCTTCTCCACCTGCCAAGGGATGCGCACGGACGCGCCGCGGTTGGACACGCCGTAGGAGTACTGCTTGAAGGAGGCCGTCTCGTGCAGCCCCGTCAGCCGCTCCTCGATGCGCGCGCCATAGTTGGCGATGTGCAGGTCATGGCGGGTGCGCAGCGCCTCGGCGGCGTCGATGTTGGGCTGGTAGCTCTCACGCATCGCCTTCGAGGAGAAGTTGGTGTGGCACCCGGCGCCGTTCCAGTCACCGCGCACGGGCTTGGGGTCCAGCGTCGCGCTGACGCCGAAGTCCTCACCGATGCGGTAGAGCAGCCAGCGGGCCAGCCACATGTGGTCGGCCACCTCAGGAGTGCCCAGGGGGCCCACCTGGAACTCCCACTGGCCCGGCATCACCTCGGCGTTGATGCCGCTGATGCCCAGGCCCGCGTCGAGGCACGCCTCCAGGTGAGCCTCCACCACGTCACGGCCGAACACCTCGTCGGCGCCCACGCCGCAGTAGTAGCCGCCCTGGGGCGCAGGGAAGCCAGCTTCGGGGAAGCCCAGCGGACGGGCGCCGTCGAAGAAGGTGTACTCCTGCTCCAGACCGAAGAGGAACTCCTCGCTCGCGTACTTCTTCGACATCTCCTCGCACGCGGCGCGGGTGTTAGTGGGGTGCGGGGTCATGTCGGTGAGGAGAACCTCGCACATCACGAGCTTGTTGTCGCCGCCGCGGATCGGGTCCGGGCAGACCAGTACGGGCTTGAGTACGCAGTCAGAGGCATGGCCCGCCGCCTGATTGGTGGATGAGCCGTCGAAGCCCCAGATGGGGGGCTCCTTGCCTTCCTCCATGATCTTGGTCTTGGAGCGCAACTTGGCAGTGGGCTGCGTCCCGTCGATCCAGATGTATTCCGCGCGGTAGACCATGTCGGCACCCTCCAGGAGATGCCCGCCGGTTGCTCCCCTCTCCGGGGCCGTGGGCTGATGGGAGAAGGTTAGCGGAGCGGCCCCCCGCCAACAATGGGCAGAGGGCCGCTGATGAGCATCTGTAACGCAATCGTAACGCCTGGCCCCAGGGCCCTTCGGGCGTGCCCTAGCGCAAGTTCATGATGTCGTTGAGGGACTGAGGCACCACCTTCCCGATGATAAGCGGTGCGCCCTGCACCGGCGAGAACTCCAGCGCGAAGGGGTTGTAGGGGCTCAGGAGGCGCGAGGAGGGGTCGATGAACGGGTCAGTAGTGTCCGTGACCAGGTGGTAGTAGAGCCCCTGCGTGTTTACTTGTAGAACTTCCGGCGGAGGGAAGCCTGGCCCTTCAGCCGCGCGAGCAGAGCGCGGGGGCAGGGAAGAAACAACTGGGGCGGGGCGCTCGGCCCCGCCCCAGTATGGGCGTGCATTCCAAACAGGCGCTAGAGCCTTAGAGCCACTTGACGAACTCGGCCACAGGCGTGCGGGCAGCCTTGGACTCCTCGTCCGGAACGCCCACGGCCAGCATGGCCGTCATCTTCCAGCCCTCGCCGGCGCCCACGATGGTGTCCACTGCGGGCACGCGGGTGGTGCGGCCGGTGTCGATGGTGACCGAGAGGCCCTCGGCATACCCTGCCAGCGCCATGTTCTGGATGGCCAGCATCAGGGCGGCGTAGTTCTCCTTGTCAACGAAGGCATCGGGCGCGCCCACGTAGTAGCAGAAGACGATGAACGCAGGGTCGGTGACCTTGGCACCATACGGAGCGGCGCGCTTGGCATCCTGCCACTCCTCGGTCAGCGCCTTCACCACGGCATCCGCGATCTTGGCCCGCAGGGGTGAGTCCTTGGCGATGGCCACGAACCGCCACGGCTCGTTGTTGCGGTGGTTGGGCGCCCAAATGGCCGGGCCCAGTATCTTCTCCATGGTGGCCTTGGAGACGGGGGTGTCCTTGAACTTCCAGGCCGAGCGGCGCTTGTAGAGGGCGTCGTACACGGACACGTTGGAGGCGGGGACCTTCATGCTGGACCAGAGCTGCTTCTCAGCGGCCATCTTCTTCTCCTGCTTTGTGGGGGTGATGCGTCCTCGAAGGGAAGCCCATGCTATCACGCCGCTTTGACCGTGGCCCCCGCGCGGCGCACAATGGCGCGCCATGCGCTTCGCCCTGCACATCCAGTCCAACGCGGCACCCACCGAGGAGAGCACCAGCATCTTCCCTACCCTGGCCGCCCAGGCACGGTGGGCCGAGGATGCCGGTTTCGACGCCCTCTCCGTACTGGACCACCTGGAGCCCTTCGCCCCCGTGGGCCCGCGCACCACGCCCCTGCTGGAAGGGTGGACGGCGCTGGCGGGGCTGGCCGCCGTCGCCTCCCGCCTCAGCCTGCTGACCCTGGTGAGCAACGTGAGCCTGCGCCCAGCCTCGGTGCTGGCCCGCACGGCGGCGGCGCTGGATCACGTGAGCGGCGGGCGCATGGCCCTGGGGGTGGGCTCAGGGGGCTATCGCCCGGAATACCGGGCCCACGGGCTGGCTTACCCGTCCTTCGCCGATCGCACCCAACTCCTGGATGAGACGCTGGTGGCCGTCCGAGCGCTGTGGGAGCAGCCCCGTGCCAACTTCGACGGACGCTTCGTCCAGTTGCACGATGCGGTCTGCGAGCCCAAGCCGCTGCACCGCCCCTGGGTGGTGGTGGGCGGGCGCTCGGAACCCACGCTCGAGGTGGCGGCGCGCCAGGCCAACGCAGTGAACGTGCTGGGGGCCGGGCCGCAGGACACAGTCGCCCTCGCCCGGCGCATCGGCGCACTGACTGAGGCTGCGGGCCGCCCTGCGGGCAGCGTGGAACTGACGGTGCTGGAGCGCGTGATCATGGGCCGCACTCGCGCTGAGGCCCGGGGGGCGTGGGAATCGGCAGGCTCACCCGCACGTTCCGGGCACCAGGGCCTGGTGGGCACTCCACAGGAGGTGGAGGAAGGGGTGCGCGCCTACGCGAGCGCGGGCGTAAGCATGCTCTTCGTGCACTTCCCGCCTGGCGATGAGCGTTCCATCGAACTGTTCGCAGAGCGGGTGCTACCCGCCCTGCGTGCCTAGCCTGAGCGCCCTAGCTGATGCGATAGAACGCGCGAGCCGAACCCGCCGCAAACCGCTCGGCCTGCTCACCGGAAAGGGGCCCAGCGGCTGAGCGGATCGCCTCCAGGGCCTGGGGATAGGAGGCCCGGTCGGAGCCGAGCGGCCAGCCAGACCCCGCCAGCACCCGCTCCACACCGAAGAGGCGCACCACCGGCTCCTCGAACAGCGCCAGGTGCGCGGTGCGCCAGTCCTGCACGTCCAGCCCCACCAGGCCGGAGGCCTTCACCGACACATTGGCGCAGGCCTCCAGGTTCAGCACCGCCACGCCCCACGGCTCACGCTCGGAGCGCCCGATGTAGGGCATGCCCAGATGCGTGAGAACGATGCGCAGGTCCGGTAGGCGGCCCGCCAGCGCCGTAACGGCGTTTATCTGGCGCATCTCCACCAGCAGGTCGGCCGAGAGGCCCCGCTTGCTCACCTGCTCCAACCCCGCCACCACCGCATCGCTGGAGGGGTACCTGGCGGACGACTGAGCCCGCGCGTCCACCAGCACCCCCTTCACCTTGGGGAACCCCGTCAGCGCATCCAGTGTCTTGCCGAGGTCAGGGGAGGCCGGGTCCACCCAGGCCACCAGAGCTGCGACGCGGGCATCATCCGCCGTCTCCTGCGCCGCGCGCAGCGAGGCTTCCGCGTCCGGCTCCTCGGCCACCAACACCGCCGCTGCCACCCCGGCCTCGTCCAGCAGGCGGTTGCGCTCCACCGCCCCGCCGGGGACGAAGGTGAAGTGCGAGTCGATGGTTGAGGTGGCCACGGTCATGGTTCTTACCTCTTGGGTTCGGGAGTGTTGGGTGCGGGGATGGGGCCGGGTGCTGGCGGCTCACCCTGACGCAGCCCCCGTATCGTGGGGCTGGCGAGGGCCGCCAACGCCAGCACAGTGATGAGCGCTCCGCCCAGCGCCACCGCCACGGGCACGCCCGTGAGGCGGGCGAGGGCGGCGGCCTGGGTGCCCGACAGCGGCATGATACCCCAGACGATGGCGTACAGCCCAAGCACCCTGCCCCGGTAGGCATCGGGGATGATGAGCTGGAGCGCGCCCATGGCGCCGGTGTTGAACAGCGTCTGGGTGAAGCCCACTACGAAAATCAGCCCGAGGGCCAGGGGGTAGGAGCCCACCCAGCGGGCCGTGAGGGCGAACCCCGCCAGCGCCACGCCTGTGGAGGCCGCCCCGCCGATGACCATCCACCCACGCCGCCGCGCCAGGCCCGCACCGCCCATGGCCAGGGCCACGGTGACGATGCTGGCCCCCGCTCCTGCCGAGGCCAGCAGCCCGCCTTGGCGGTCTATCCCGACCCCCAGCACGTCGGCGGCGAACACGGGCATCAGCACCACATAGCTCCAGCCTAAGAGCGCCTGCAGGTAGGAGAGCACCAGCAGGAAGCCCACCACCCGGTCCTCTGCTGCGTAGCGCACGGCATCGGCCAGGTCCCGAAGGGGGTTGCGCTCTGCCAGTCCCGGCCCCGGCACGCGCACCAGCACCATCATTACCGGCATGATCGCCACCAGAATCGCCGAAGCCAGGAATGCCACGGCTATCCCCGTCATGGGCTCGCTGCTCACCAGCGCGACCACCACTCCCGCCACCGCCGGGCCAACCACCCGGGTGGACTGCCAGACCAGAGAGTTGAGCGCCACGGCGCTGATGAGCGCCTCACGGGGTACCAAACGCGGGAAGTAGGCCGAACGCGCGGGGGAATCGAAGGAGCTCAAACTGGCGATGACCATGGACAGGGTCAGCACATGCCACACCTGCACGGTGCGCGTGAGCGTCAGCAGCCCCAGCCCCGCCAGTCCCAGCATGATGCCCGATTGCGTGAGACCGATGAGCCAACGCTTGTCCACCCGGTCTGCCGCGACGCCCCCGGCCACGCCGAGCACGATGGCCGGAACGCCCGTCGCCACACCCAGCACGCCGAGGGCCCATGCCGAGCCCTCCAACTGGTGCATCAGGGCGAACTCCAGGAACAGGAAGCCCTGGTAGCCGATGACGGCACTGATGAGCCCGCCCCAGTAGTAGCGGAAGCTGGAGTGGTGGAGCGCGGGAGGCACGCCCGCCCTCGCTCGTGAAAGGATTTTTCGCTGCATGGGATACACCGGTGTCGGAGGCGCACATTATGCGCGTGAACCTGTGGGAGGGCCAGCGGCCTACGGTTCTTGCCCCTCTTTCCAACGCCGTAATTGATAACTATTCAGCGCACTAATATCGCGCGCTATCGCCGGGTTCTCCCAACGGTATGTAAGCGTTACATCACCACTTGCGACACGCGATGGAGCATGGTTAAATAAATTTAATTCACCGTTTTACCCACTGGGATAGAGCACCGTTCTCACCAGGGAACCGTGAGATTTATTTGACCCAAAGGAGCACGTGAGAGGATGCCCGAGCTGAATATCGTGACCATCAACGAGGCGAAGGTGAATTCCGCCACCGGGAAGCGCGCGGAGATCCTGCGCGAATACATCGGCTACATCCAATCTGTGCCGGCCGGGCAGGCGGGCAAGCTCGCCGCCTCGACGCAGGAGACGACCAATGCCATCCGCCGCCGCCTTGGCAACGCCGCCAAGGCGCTGGGCGTGGGCCTGGCGGTGCGCCGCACTGGCGATGCCATCTTCTTCTGGGTGGAGCAGCCAGCGCACAAGCGCCGCGGCCGCAAGCCCAAGAACGCGGCCTAACCCACACCGTTCACAATCAGGAAGTGGGGGGGGGGGGGGGGGCGGGCGCCGGGGGGGGGGGGGGGCCCGGGGAGTGGAGACACC